>CAXBOL010000520.1:0-4297 GCA_963977295.1 uncultured Opitutaceae bacterium | reverse complement strand
GTTACCCGCTTTTCGAGCTAGGCGGAAATCCAATCTCAGCGAGCAGTGTGTTGAAGTTGCTCTGCCTCATTGGGTTGGTCCTGTTCGCGGAGGCCGTGTTACGCCGACTCTTCATGCGGCGAGTGCTTTCACGCACCCAACTTGACGAAGGCATGCGCTTTGCGATCGCTCGGATAGGGGGCTATATTTTTATCACGCTCGGCTTCTATATATCGCTCAAGTTCGTCGGCATAGACTTGAGTTCACTGGCAGTTCTAGCCGGGGCCATCGGCGTTGGTTTAGGATTCGGTCTGCAGAACATCGTCCATAACTTTATCTCGGGTATCATCATTCTCGCTGAACGCCCCATCGCCATCGGAGACCGCGTGGAAGTCAACGGCGTCGCCGGTCGTGTGCAGCGGATCAGTCTACGCAGCACCGTGGTCGTGACAAACGACAACATTTCGGTCATTGTGCCCAACTCCAGCTTCATCAGCGAATCCGTCGTAAACTGGAGCCACGGCGACCCCAAGGTGCGAATCGGAATTCCCGTTGGCATCGCTTACGGATCAGATGTGGAAAAATTCCGGAAATTGATGACCGAAGTGGTCTTGGCTCACCCGCAGGTGCTGCCTGATCCAGCCCCGCACATATTTTTTATCGGTTTCGGCGACAGCTCACTCGATTTCGAACTCGGGGTGTGGACGGCTGAGATGCTCCAAAATCCCAAACGATTCCGCAGCGAAATTTACTACGCGGTCGAAAAAGCCCTGCGTGTCAACGGCATCGAAATTCCATTCCCGCAACGTGATCTCCACATCCGCAGTGGCACCCTGCCCATCAGGCAGGTTCCGCCGCAATCTTAAGCGGCTCGGACTCTTCCGCCGCCACCGGTTTTGTCACCGGTAACCAAAAGGTGACCTTGGTGCCGACCATCGGGGTGGATTCGACAACCACCCTCCCTTTGAGTCGGCGTAACAAGGAATACACGACGGACAACCCCAGTCCTTGCGCCCCGGGACGCGTGGTAAAATAAGGGTCGAATACTCGCCCGATATTCTTCGTCGATATGCCTTCTCCTGCGTCCCGTAATTCGACGCGCACATACTCCCCCGGAGCCAACAAGGCGTCCGTCTCTTGACCAAACGTATCTACCCCAAACACAATGCCGAGTTCGCCGCCCCGCGGCATCGCCTGCACCGCATTGAAGAGCAGGTTTTGCGTGACTTGTCGCACCATATTCAAATCTGACCAAACCTTGGGCAAATGCGCCGGCTTTTGCCACCGGGCCGCAATGACATGCGGTAAATCAAAGCGCGTGACTTCATCCTCAAGCAGTTCACCTACGTCAAAATGGGCCAGATCAGGATTCGTCCCGTCCGAAAATGACGACAATTGATGGGCTAAATCACGCGCCCGTAACGATGCCGCCCGCGCGTCTTCCAGTCGATTTTTTGCCGCCACGGGCAATCCCGCTTCCTTGGCGATCCGCTCATGGACCGAGGAGAGCAATGTGCTGAAATCCTGCGCAATGCCGCCAGCCAAGGTCCCCAACGACTCCAATCTGGCAGCTCGATTCAAATCTGCCTCCAACTGCGTGGTTCGGCGCATCTGCTCCTCTATCTGGCGGGTTTGTAAAGCGACCCGGCGTTGCAACATTCGCACCCACCACAGCACCACCAAAACGAGGGTAACCAGCCCCAACACCACCGCCAAAACTTTTCGAGGGGTCCACCACTGAGGCGGTTTGAGCACCATCAATTGATCCGATTCCGCGACTATAATATGAAACCCAATGGGTTCAGACTGATCGTTGTAATCAACCAGATAGAGGCCATTGATGCGCACCAGACTCCCTTTGGCGGGTAACATCATGCGAGAGCCCCGCCAGTCCTCTTCCAGTCTCAATTCGAACACCGCCCGATCAATCTGCACCGCCGCGCGCACCCGTTCCCCCAGTCGAAAACCTTCGATAACTTCGCCATCCACGGTGACCAAATGCCCATCCAATTCGGTTTGCACCGTTTGAGTCGGATCGACTTCCAACGGAGTAGAGAGCTCCCCCGTGCCCACCTTACGATATTGACCTTCGCGCAGCACCGCGCGGCCACCGTCCCGGCCGTAAAATCCGACCACTTCGATCTCATCTCCTCTCACCAACTGGTCATCTTGTCGCGTTTGCACGCGGATCGATTCGGTTCCGTTTTCCAGCCAAAGCCATTCCTGAGGCGACCAATGCAGCACAGTGCCCCGTAATTTGATCTGTCGATAGAGATTGGATAACGGACTAAATAGGCCGACATCGCTCAGCTCACTGACCGGCAGATCAAACGTATCCAGACGTTGTCGGTCTTGTAACATCACGAACTCGCGACTCGCCACCCGCAACTCGACGTCGCTCAATTTTCGATCCGGCGACGCCACTGCCGACATCACCCCGTTCAATTCCACCACTTCCCCCACCAAATCACTGACGTCGACGTCACCGGGTAATCTCGCCGTCAAAGTTCCGGTCGTGGTCGAAAGCTCTACGCGAGCCCAACCCGCATCGCGTCGCACGGCATACACGAAGCCCATCATGCTGACCCATTGGGCTTCCTCGACCCCAGTGAGCGCTTGATCCAAGGTTATTTCCTTCGGCTGCGGCAGGGCAAATGCTTGCCCAATCGTCCGCACCTTCTCCGCTTCGACCACTGGCGCAAAGTTTCCCTTCGCGGTAAATCCGTTGATGATTACCGACTGTCCTGGCAAGGGTGGCGCCACCGGCGGTCCGAGGCGCTTGACCCTAATTCCTCCCGTGGAATCTTGCACAAAAAGGTCCATGGAATGCGGATTCGACCAAGTCACCACCCCTTCGATCCGAACCGCATCCCCTCTTGCCGCTTGCTCGGGCGACAACTCCAAGACGGACGCTGTAACCCGATGCAACAGCTTGTCCGGGGCATCAGTCGACTCCCCGGTCAATTCATCCGCCGCCTTCCGCACCCAAGCACGTTTCAAATGGCGCTGAATACCATCGACCTCAGGGACGCCAATCACCTCCACCGTTGCCCCTTCGACCCAATCCCCTTTCTGCGCGATCGCCACCGTCACCTGCCCTGTTTCATCGCGCACAAACAAAGACTGCCCCTCGACTCCGCCCACCACTTTACCCACCACACGCACCCGGCTGCGACCGCCGAGCGAAACCAGGTTTTCCACCTTGGATTCAGCAAGATCGAATTCCTCGGCCTGATTCACGTGGCTCACAAACGTAACCTCGTCCACTCCCGGACAAAATATCTCGATATGCCGCAACGTGCCGTCGGGCCGAAACTTCGGGGCATACACGCCTCGCACCGTGACGACACAGTCGGTCCACTCCGGCACCGGCGCTTTCGGATCAACCAAGATCCAAACCGACACCGGATACCCCTCTGAGGCGATGTCCAATCTCATATGCGTGTCGCCATCAAAACTCTGACCGAAAACCAACCCCGCGAACTCAACGGCCTCGTTGATCCTATGACGGTGATCTATCTCGGCTAAATTAACTCGCCTCACCCGATACTGAGACGTCCCCACTACCTCGATCTTCGCGTCTCGAATCCAAAACTGGTCGCCCGGAGGTTGAGTTATTCCCGAAACGACAATTCGCTCTCCGGCTTGGATGGGCAGCCGACCTTCAGTGTTGATGTATTCCACCATATCACCATCCGAGACTTGAAGGATTCGCCATTCCGGATCGTAAAACAGGACATCAAATTCATACCGATAGATCAGTCCGTTTTCCTTTTCACTCGGGCTGGCGGCCCAAAAGCTCGCGACCGACGTGATCGCAGGTTTCGTCTCTTGCCCTGAGACGATCTGCGACAGCAGCACATAAACCCCTACCGCCAGAAGGATCCAATGGCTTTCCGAGAGCCTTTTCAAGAAACGGTTTACCGCAGCAAGCACTGCATCACCCAAAAGAAACACCCTGCCCCAGCACAAGCTCCGTAAGCCCACTACGTAATAATCAATATGCCACAAAACCGCGACAACGGCGTGGGACCTCCCTTATTCGTGATCAACTGGCGCGCGCTTGGCGCTGTCCTGCCACCACCCCCCTTGGGCTCCCAATCAACGGAGAGCATGTCCGCCGCCTGGTGCTCCAATCGGGCCTTACCTTTCGTCATTTCGGTCTTGAACGCCGCAACCGCGGCCTCGGGATCGTAGTCAGGGTTGCGCACCGGCAGCGCCACTTCGGCTTCGCGAAGCCATGACTCCAACTCCGCCCGCATCCGTTTGGTTTGTTCAGGATAGATCGCGGCAACGTCCGTCGTTTCCATCGGATCCT
>CAXBOL010000519.1:0-4304 GCA_963977295.1 uncultured Opitutaceae bacterium | reverse complement strand
TCCGCCGACACCTGATACGGCTCGCCCAGGCCGAGTCGGTAGGCTTCGGCGAGGTCCAGTTTGGACTCATCGAAGTCCGCTTTATTGATGACCAAGATGAGTTTCTTGTTCGACCGCCGCAGCATCTGCCCGATTCGGACGTCCAAGCCCGTGATGCCGTCGATGCCATCGATCACAAACAGCACCAAATCAGAAGCCTCGATGGCGAAATTGACTTGCCGCTCCGAGGCAGCGGTAAGTTCTGCAGTGCTTTCGCCGCCTTCGAGCCCCAACCCACCCGTGTCCAGGAGGGTGAATTCTCCTTCGTTAACGCGGGCTGAAATTACGTCGCGCGTGATGCCCGGTTGATCGTGCACGATGGAGACGCGACGCCCAACCAAGCGGTTAAACAGGCGACTTTTGCCCACATTGGGACGACCGACGATGGAGACGATGCGAGGCATGATAGTTTAGACTTTCTGACGGCCCACAAACCGCTCGATGCGGTTGCAGGCTTCGATTAATTGTTCATAACCCGTAGCGAAACAGGCCCGCACGTGACCGCGGCCACCCTCGCCGAAGGCGATGCCCGGAACGACTGCCACTTTCTCTTCGCGTAAGAGGCCGACCGAAAATTCGGTTTCGGTCAGTCCGGTGGATTTGATACTGGGAAAGGCGTAAAACGAGCCCCGGGGGGAATGGCACGTGAGCCCGATCTCATTAAACCGGCGCACGACCAAGTCGCGTCGTCGATGATACTGTTCACGCATCTTTCGCACGGCCTCGTCTCCATTTCGGAGGGCCTCGAGGGCGCCTTCCTGAGCGATGATCGATGCGCACATCATGGAATATTGGTGCACCTTCATCATCGCATCGATCAGGACGGCGGGACCGCAGGCATACCCAATCCGCCATCCGGTCATGGCAAATGCCTTGGAGAATCCGTGCAGGAAGATGGTCCGCTCCGCCATCCCGGGAAACGACGCGATGCTGATATGTTCGCCGTCAAAAGTCAGTTCAGAGTAGATCTCATCGCTCAATACCAAGAGATCTTTTTCGATGGCGAAGGCGGCGATCTTCTCGAGTTGTTCCTTGGAGCACGTGCCGCCGGTCGGGTTGCACGGTAGGTTGAGCGTTAAAATTTTCGCGCCGGGCTGCCACGCCGCGTAAAGCGCTTCCGCGGTCAGGGCAAAATTGTCCTTGGCGTAGGTGGGCACGGGAACGGCCTCGCCGTGGGCCAAGGCTATGCTGGGGCTATAAGAAACGTAACACGGTTGGTGATACATCACCTTGTCGCCCGGATTCAGAAAGGCCCGAAAAGCCAAATCGAGCGCCTCGGACACGCCGACGGTGACGATCACTTGATCCTCGGGACGATATTCAACCGCGAAGTGTTTGCTGACGTAACGCGAAATTTCTTTGCGCAACTCCGGCATACCGAGATTCGAGGTGTAGTAGGTTTTTCCTTTTTCGAGCGCGTAGATGGCTGCTTCGCAGATATGCCAAGGCGTGCGAAAGTCAGGTTCACCCACGCCGAGGGAAATGACGTCCTGGCCCTTCATTTTGGCCACGAGTTCGAAAAAGTCGCGGATGCCGCTTTTGGGGAGCGTGGACACGTGTCCCGCCACCCATTTTTCAGGATGAGCTTGCATGGTCTGAAAACGCGTTAAGGCGCGACGTTAAGCCGGCTCGTCGTGGTATCCTCGACGTCGAGCAGGAATCCTTGGTCCTTGTAACAACGCAGCAGGAAGTGCGTCGACGTGGAGAGAATGCCTTCGAGGGTGGAAAGTTTTTCGGAAACGAAGGCCGCGACGCGTTGCAGGGATCGACCCCGCACGATGACCAACAAATCGTAACCGCCCGATACGAGCATGCAGGTGTGCACTTCATCGAACCGGCTGATCCGCTGAGCCAGACGATTGAACCCACCTTCCCGCTCCGGTGTGATGCGCACCTCAATGATCGCCTCGACTGCGGCTTCGGCGGCGGCTTCCCGGGAAAGATCGAGCACTGGACGCCAGCCGAGGAAGATTTTATCTTTTTTCAGCTGCTCCAAGTGCTGTTCCACTTCGGTCTCCGTCAGACCCGCGACCTGCGCCATTTGCGCGGTCGTGAGACGTCCACCTTCGAGTAACAGTGTGAGAACAGGGTTCATAGATTCGCCAGCTTCACAGAGGACCGGGTCACTAATCGACCAAATTTTTCGCAGGATTGCGACGGAACCGGCCCAGAACGCAAAAATTGTGTTCAGTCCGGCGATTTCGTCGTTCCTACTTTCGCTTTTCGTATGTTCGAGACCCTTAGCGACAAACTTTCCTCCGCCCTGCGCAACCTGCGTGGAGTCGGCAAACTCACCGAAGACAACATGGCGGACGCCCTCAAGGAGGTGCGCACCGCCCTGCTTGGTCGGCTTGCACGGCTCTGGTAAGACCACGTCCACAGCCAAACTCGGCCGCCTCCTGAAAAAGAAGGGTTACGCCAATCCGCACGTCGTGGCCTGTGACGTCTATCGCCCGGCCGCGATCGATCAGCTCGAGATTCTCGCGAAGAGCAACGAACTCGGATTTTCGTGTGATCGGACCTCCAAAGACGTCCCCGCCATCGGTGCTGCCGGCCTCGCCGCCGCCAAAGCCGCGGCGTCGGAACTCATCATCTTCGATACGGCGGGACGTCTCCAGATCGACGAGGACCTGATCGCCGAGGTGAAGCGCCTCCGTGATCGAGTGATGCCGGACGAAATCATCCTGGTGGTCGACGGTGCGCTCGGCCAAGAGGCCGTCAATGTCGCCAAAGCCTTCAATGATGCCCTCGGCCTGACGGGACTTATCCTGACCAAGATGGACGGTGACGCCCGAGGTGGCGCGGCGTTGTCGATCAAGTCCATCACGGGGGTCCCCATCAAATTCGTGGGTGTCGGTGAAAAGACCGACGAATTCGAACCCTTCCACCCTGATCGTTTGGCCTCCCGCATCCTGGGCATGGGTGACGTGGTTTCCCTCGTCGAACGAGCGCAGGAGAACATCGATCAAAAGGAAGCGGAGCGCATGGCCGAGAAATTGGCCAAGGCGGACTTCAATCTCGAGGACTTTCTGTCCCAGATGCAGCAGGTCAAAAAAATGGGCTCAATGAAGAGCATCATGGGCATGTTGCCCGGGATGAACAACGTGGAGCTCGACGACGGCGCCGACAAGACCATGGTCCGCACCGAATCGATCATTTATTCGATGACGCTCAAGGAGCGCCGCAATCCCGGCATCCTCAATGGCAGCCGGCGCATGCGCATCGCCAACGGGGCCGGGGTAAAAGTCTTCGAGGTCAATCAGCTGCTCAAACAGTTCGAGCAGATGCGTAAGATGATGAAAATGATGCAGGGGTCCAAAGGCCGCCAAATGATGAAAAAAATGCAGGCCATGGGCGGCGCCGAAGGCATGGGCGGAATGCCCCCCGGCGCCATGCCCCCCGGTGGCGGCATGCCAGGCTTAGGCGGGGGCAAGAAAGCCAAGGGTCGCAAGAAATTAGGTAAGTGGTAGGCGTGCCTTACGGTGAGAGCTTTCCGCAATTGTGGGGGGGATTTATACCCCGACTCATGCAGAGACTCCACCGGCAGTCGGGGTGTAAAACCCCTCCCTCATTAACCGAATGCGACTCATTTCGGATCGTGCCTGGAACAGAAATAGAAATGCTCCACCGAAATCGCTCTAGACTTTCATGTTATAACATCCGTTAGTCCTTTTATGGCTTACACGACCAAAGTTCGCAAAATCGGCAATTCGCACGGGGTGATACTTTCCAAAGAGATTCTGCAGGAACTCCAAGTCGAGGAAGGTCAGGCGCTCTACATCACCAAGGCGCCCGATGGCGGCATGCGCATCACGGCGGGGGATGATGAATTTCAAAAATCCATGCAGGTTTTTGAGTCGCTGAATCGTCGCTATCGAAACGCTCTCCGCGAGCTTGCGAAGTGAGTTCCCCGTATTGGTTTTCACGTGAAGAGTGCCTCGCTCTGCACAACTTGATGTTGGGTGACTACGGCGGGCTGACCGGGATCAGAGACGGAAATATGTTGGAGTCAGCATTGGCCAAACCACAGCAGTTGTTTGCCTACAGCGACCCCACGTTCGCTCAGTTTGCTGCCAGCTACACCGTGGGAGTTGTGAAGAATCATCCGTTTTTTGACGGGAACAAACGCACGGGATTCATGCTCGGCGTCGGCTTCCTGGAACGAAATGGCCAACAATTCCATGGCACCGAGATCGAGGCAGTTCTTAAAACCCTCGCCTTGGCCGCGGGGGAATTAGATGAAGCCGGTTACGCCCAATGGCTCG
>CAXBOL010000518.1:0-4316 GCA_963977295.1 uncultured Opitutaceae bacterium | reverse complement strand
CGCGTAAAACCCCACCGCATCGCCCTTATCTCCTTCGCCAAAATAGGGACCCTTATCGCCGAGGAAGACGTAAATATTGCTGCCCCCCAACGTGAAGCCCTTCAGCTGCACGTCTTCAAACGTTCGCAAGTCCGTGCCGACATCCAGCGTCACGCCGCCGATGAAGCTCATCGAGAACGAACCGCTGAGGTGCACGTTGTCGCCAATCGTGATTTGGGCTTGGCCCAGCGTCACTCCGATCAAACTCGACCCGTAGTTCAGGTTGAGCACGTCTTCCCCCACCGAGAGGTCAAAGCCTTCGCCGTCGGTGCTGGAGTTGAAATTGATGAAGGGTTTCGACCCTTGGATGCCGTTCTTCCACGCGCCACCCAAATTGAGGTCGAGCGTCACCGTGGAAAGTTGCACGTCGACGTCGCCAAACGAGAAGTCCGGCAACGGCACTTCAAGGGAGAAGGCGTAAAAGCTCGGTAACACGCCGCGGGTATCGACTTCGCTCGTGGCGCTCGCGATCAACAAGCCAAACTTGATACTCTCCACGCTGAACAACGGATCGTCCACATCGCCGATAAAGATGTCCGTCGTGCCGCCAATGGTGAGCACGTTCATCGGCAGGTTGCGCAGCGTCGCGCCTCCGTCATCCGAATAACTCAGCAGATCCGGCCCCAACAAACTTTGGCCGACGCTGATGCCCGTAATGACATCCATCGGTTGACCGGAACTACGCTCGATCACCAGGTCCCCCCGGATCGTGAACGCACCATCGATCGACAGTTCCGAATCCAACAGCCCGATCCCGATCACGTTACGGCTGGCATCAAAAGTCAGCACTTCATCAGAACCGAGCAACGGCACTTCCACCGGATTCGCGGAGAAATCCACCGCCGCACCGTGCGTCTCGCCATCCGCCCACGAGCCCGCCGAATTGTAGTTCAACTGCAGCGTGCCGATCGAGAAGTGCAAGGGCCCCCAATCGACGTCCAGCGGACTGTCCCAGTTGGCCTGCACCGCGTAAAAATTCGGGATGACCGACTCGTTCGCGTCGTTATCCGGGATGTCCGACACGCTCATCATCACGAAGCCCGCATCAATGCCGCTCAGTTTGATCCCCAGCGCATCGTCATTGACCTCGCCATCATCAATCACGCCGTTGCCATTGTCGTCGGTGAAATAGCGTTCGAATCCGACGTAGAACAACAGGTCGTTGCCGCTGATGATCAGGCTGTCCATCGCCGCGCCCGACAGCGTGCCGTAATCTTCCGAGAGCAGGCCGTCCGCCTGAAGTGCCTGCAGGTCGGGACGAATCGATCGCAGATCCCCATCCACGAGGTTGGAGGTGAGCCCGGTATTGACGTCACCGGTGTAAGCGCCGGCGGACTTCTCAAAGAAGAAGCCTCCGCTGATGACCACAAACCCATCCAACGAAATCAACGCGTTCGCCACCCCCACCCGCGTGGTTTCATTCGACTCCGTGAAGGTGATGCTTTCCTCGGCACTGGTGCGCACGGAAAATTCGGACGCCGAGAAGTCCACTACAGTGCCATCGTCCGCCGCCAAATTAGCCGATACATCGATGCCCACGGCCGCGAAATCGATCACCGGCAATCCGACCAATTGCACCGAATCCACCGACGCTTCAAACGCCGTCCAAGCCCGTTTGGCGCCGTCAGTTTCAGCCAGCAGCGCCAACGCGATCGAGGCGCCGTCGAGACGCAATCCCAGTTCGTTGCTCTGGCCGTAATTCACCCCGGCAAAGAAATCGACGCCGCTCGCGCCTATCGTCAGGGCCGCGACTTCGACTTCGGTCGATTCACCATCATTCAGCACCACCGTTTGTGTGGATGACTTGACGGCGAAATTGCCCGACAGGTGGAAGAAGCCCGCGATCGACAGCTCCATCGCACCCACCGCTTCCAGCGTTTCACCTTCGGCGCCATCGAGCAAAAACTCCACGGTCGTCTCTGGACCAGTCAGCACCGCAAACGTGCTCTCCGCTTCGGCCATGGCCGCAAAATCAACCACGCTGCCATCTGCCGCCGCGCGGTTGGCCGTAACTTCGAGTCCGGTCGCATTCAGTTCGAGATCGTCGAGCCCCACCAAGCCCACCGCATCCGCGGAGGCTTGCAACGCCATCCAATTTCGGGATCCCCCCACTTCGCTGAAAAACCCCATCGCCAACCCGGCGTCGTCGAGCGCAAATCCTCGACGGTTATCCAAGTCATCACCGTTGGTGCCCACGAAGGCATTCGCTCCGGTCGCCCCGATGGTCAGCACCGAGACCGTAACTTCGGTGGCTTCCACGTCGTTCAGGGTCACCGAACCCGTCGAAGAACGCATGGCAAAGTCGGTCTCGAACGACGCAAAGTCCGCGTAACCCAACGTCAGATGACCGGTGAGCTGCTTTAGCTCTCCTTCCTGGCCATCCATTTCAAACGTCAGCGTTTGCCCGTCCGTGCCGACCAAAATGTCGAGCGACTGCGCCTGATAATCGACCACGAGCTGGCGTTCTTCCATCGCCTCGCGCGTTTCCGTGAAGCCTTCCTCGCTCTGGGTCAGTTTGACGGAAGGGTCCGCTTCGGTGGCCTCGACCGCCGCCGCGTCGACGACATCCAAAGTTTCCCCCGCCCACGTTCCGCCATACGAAATTTCCAACCGTTGGCCGTTCCAGAAGCTCACCGTCACGATGGCGCCATCAACCTCGGCCAGAGCAGCGTTCAGCACGTCCTCAATCGCGGCTTCGTCCATCTCCGCCGAAATCACTTCGGACGTAAAGACGTCTTCGCCCAACGTAACCGCGACGGTAAATGCCCCGCTGCCAGTCAGATCGATGCGATGACTTTCGCCCGCCGCCGCCTCGCCTTGCACCACCCGAATCGGCGTGACCGTCGCATGGTCCAACTCCGTAAAGTCGCTGACAAAATCCGGGATGTCTTCGGCCGCGCGTTCGTTGACAAACGTCACGGTGTAGACCGCCAGATTCCCCCCTGAACGGTCCGTCGAAAAACTCACTTCCACGTTGCCGGCGCCGATGCCGTCCAGCGCTTCGAGCGCGGACTGCAGGTTGGCTGCCATCACCGCCGTGTCGGCATCATACGCAATCGCCGCCGTAACCGCGGAATCAATACCAAGGGTAAAGCTGCCGGTCGGCTCGCCGGAATTGACCGCTACGGCGACCTGCAGCCTGGCCACATTCTGACCGGCCAACCCGCCGCCAAAGGTCACCTCGTAACCGGAAGATCCGGCGGTCACGGTGACGGAAGCCCCGTCGAGCGTGGCGAGCGCTTGGTTCAAGGCCGCCTCCACTTGCACCGCGGTTGCGCCCAACGCAAGTTCTCCCGTCAGGTAGGTCTCCCCACCGTGACTGAAGGATAAGGTGAACGTGCCCGAGCCCGTCGTGCTCAACGCCACCTGTTGCACTTCGCCCGTCGCCGCCGCACCATCGCGGGTCGACCCAGTTAAAATATCTCCGGAGCTCAGGTTGTTGGTGACCGTCATGGCCCCGATGTCCTGACCTGCCAGATCGCCCAACAACGTGATGTTGTAGCGGTGCGACCCCGACGAGGACTGATCGAACTTCACCCGCACATCGCTCGCCGAGCCTCCGAGTAACGACGCGATCGCGGAGGCGATGTTGACCTCGTTGGTCAGGGTCTGACTGCCGCGGAACGTGACCGTTTGGGTGGTTCCCGCGATGGTGAGATCGTAAGTGTTCCGTGCCGTGTAGGGTTGGGTGAAAGTCAGGTAAAGGGTTTCACCGATCGCCGTCTGGGCTTCGCTAAGGGTGGTGACGGCCACCTCGACCGGCGTGAGGTCACCCCGTTCGGTCTGAATAACGATCTCCTTAACCTCGCCTTTGCCGGCGGTCGCATCAGCGATCTTTTCCGTCGTGACCGACAACTGCGCCAATTGGCTGCCTACGGTCAACGTGGAGAAATTCTGTCCGGCGAGCTCGCCGATAAACTCGATCGCAAATCCTTCGGCGATCGTGCCCGTCACTGCAACGTTGCCTGCGCCGACACTTTCCAGCGCTTCGATTCCGGCGGTCAGCGCGGCAATCAATTCCTCGTCGGTCAGCTCGGCCGTGATGGCGACTTCACTCGACTGATCCGTCTCCGCGACGCCAAACGTGATCGAGGTGATCTGCGACGGAATCACCACCAGGTCGTAGATCGTATTGCCGGTTTCCGAAGTCTCCGGCGTGGCGGGAGCCATGATGCCGGAATTGATCTCGAGCGCGATCGTGTCGGCTGAAACGGTCACATCGTCCAAACCGACGAAGGCCGCACTATCACCAGTCGCATAGATCGACGTAAATTTGC
>CAXBOL010000517.1:0-4327 GCA_963977295.1 uncultured Opitutaceae bacterium | reverse complement strand
GGGGCGTTGCCCGTTTCCGGGTTGGGCCACCAGGCGACAACGGGCTTGTATTGGCCGTCGAGGTCCTCCTCGTTCCACTGCGCGCCCTGCCAGAACTCGGTGCGCGCGTCGCCCCACTCGATGTAGGACTTAGCGATGTTATCGAGCACAGACTCGGTCTTCGCCGCAGTGAAGCGAATGTTCCAGCCGCGCGTGGGCTGCGCAATGACGGTAAATTCCGTGCCCTTTGAGGACTTGTCGGCCACGGGGAGGAAGAGGTCGGTCTGACCAAAGATATCGAAACCAGCGCTGGAATAGCGGGTCGGATCGATATCGTAGAAACGGTTTTCCAGGACTCTAAACACGTCGCGCACATTACCGTCGTTTTGGGATCCGCCGGTTTCGACGTTTTGGGAATCGGTCTCGTATTGGTTGATCTTCAACGAGAGGCGATTGTCGAACAGATCGAAACGCACGCCGTAGTCTTTGCCGGTGCCGGTGATCGGTGCGTGGCGACTGCCATCGGCGTCGAAACGGACGGCCCCGGCGCTGTTGTTGCTGGCTTCATTGTAAAAGACGGAGAACCAGTCCGCGAGCCCGATGGGCCGGAAGACCAGTCCCTTGCTCTCGTTGACGTTGTCTTCGAAGGGACCGAATGCGCCCCAGTCCAAGGTGGTGTGGTAGGGGAAGTAGCCGCCCGGGATCACCCACGCCGGGGCTTCGCCGTTGATGAGTTGGGCGTCGGTATAATTTTGCACGCGGTCGCCGGCACCTTCCAGCACACGCTCACGGAGGGAGTCGGTGCGCTTCCCGTAGGTGAGGATCAAACGGTCGTCCCAGAAGTAACCTTGGTAGGCGAACATGAGGGATTCGATGTCGCGATCGAAGCTGAAGAGCCGGTTGGTGCCGACGTCCTCGGACCACATGGTGGCTTGGAGATTGCCGGTGCCGGCAGGGTCGGGGATGGAGTTGACGTCCGCGCCGGGAGGCCAACCGGCGATCTCTTGCAGTTGATAATTGTTCTGGGGGAGCAGGTATTGGCGGGTGGAAACGCGGCGATCGCCATTGTTGATCCAAGACGCATTGGGGTCGTTCACGTTGGTCGACGCTCCGGCTAGAAACGAAGGGGTGGTGCCGTCGGTGTTCTGTTGCCAGATCTGGAAGGAGTTGCCGCGGATTTCGGACGTTTGCCGCTCGGAATACATGGTCGCCAGACGGTGGTTGCCCAGGATTCGTGCTAGGCGGTCGCCCACAAAGTCGTGGTCTTTGAAATCGAACTCATACGAGGCGACGATGCGGGTTTCCTTTTCGGTAGTCGGGGTATCCCAGCCCCAACCTTCGTCCTGCATGAAGAGTTGGCCGACGTTGGGGTTGGGCTGGCCGTTGGGCAGCTTCGCGGCGGCGTCGGCAAAGACGCCGTAGTTGAAGGACCGATTGTAGCCGTATTGGCGGGCATCGATCTCCTCTTCGTTGTAGCCGATTTCGATGAAGAGATCCTTGAGAGGGTTTAGTTCGAGAAAGGCCGTAGCGATGTGCCCGTTACGGGAGCGACGCATCGTGTCACCCCACGGATTGACGTTCTTGAAAGGCAACCCGAGCAAGTCGAGCGTCTCGGGACTGAAGGTCACGCGGCGGTCGTCGAGGGTGTCGAGGAAATCAGGGTCGTAGAAGTAGGAACTGGTGACGTTGTTTTCGGACACGTATTCAACATAGTCGTGCAATTCGTCACTCCGGGCATTGTAGCGGGTATTCCATTTAGTGATTCCCACGGTGCTGACATCGATTTGACCACTGGCATCGATCAGCACGGTTTCGCGGCCTGAGTCGTTGTTCAGATAACGCGGTCGCGCCCCGTCGCGATCGGGATCGTAGGGCATCGCGTTGCCGTCGATGAGGAAGGGCGAGATGTTGTCTTGGAACATGCGGAACTGGGTCGGCGATTCGAGTTCGTCGATATCTTCGTAGTGGAACCGGACATTTATCTTGTCGTTCACCTTGTAGGAGAGGGTGCCGTAGATCCGAGTCTGGTTGTCGTAGTTGCCCTCCATGTAGGAGTCTTCCTGATTTTCGAGGAACGCCGCGCGAATCGCGAGTTTGTCGTCGATGAGGACCTGATTGATATCCAGGGACGCCATGCGCGTGCCGTGATTATCGAACTTGAGTCCGAGGTGACGGGTGTTGCGGTGGGTTTCGGCTTGTTTCAGAGAGGCGCTCACGGTGCCGCCAGCCTGACCTAAACCAAAAAGAATCGAGTTGGGGCCGCTGGAGATAGAGAGGCTCTCGGTATTGTAATTATGGAGACGAACTTGGGTGTCGAAGAAGTTGCGACCGGTGGTGATGCCGGTCGTGCGGGAGTTGCCCAGTCCGCGGGCAGTGGCGGCAGGACCGGTGCGCTCGAAGCGGGCGCGGTTGCCGTCGCCGTAGTCGGGGTTCTCCATCTCGTTCTCAATATTGAGTGAATAGAGGAAGGCTTCTTCGGGATCCGACGCGGCGATGTCCTCGAGGAAGTCTTTGGAAAAGACATCAATTTGAGCGCCGAGATCTTTGAGGTCAGTGCGGAGGCGATTACCCGAGGTGGTCGACTTCGTCATGTAACCATCCGAGTCCATGGCGTTGACCTGAAACGGGGAGAGTTCGATCACGTCTTCGGCATCAGCCGCGTTGGAGGAGCTTTGGGCGGTGGCAGCTAACGAAAACGCCGTGACGGCGAGAACGGCTACTCCCAGCACGTGCCAGCGGCGGGAATTCGGGGTGGCGGATGGTTCCGCCGAGGCATGAGGCCTCATGGGGGTGTTAGTCATAGTAGTCAGATGGGTTTTAGCTCACATTGGGTCGCCGTTGCAGGAGCGTCGGGGCCGATGATGAACCGAGGGTTGTCTGGGTTACGGGGGGGTAGGGTTAAAGAAGGGCGAACCGATGGGCGTCCGCTCCGATATCTCACCTGAAAGCCTCTCAAGATTGACGGCCATCTCGGGGGTATGTTAATCGTAACAAATGCCCCGCAAATCACCTCGTCGATCCACTGCGCCCTCGATGAAATCGGTGGCTCACGCCGTGGGGGTTTCAGTCATGACGGTGAGTCGAGTTTTGCGGAATCGACCCGAGATAAAACCCGAAACCCGACGGCGGGTTTGGGCCGAGGTTGCCGCGCAGGGTTATAAACCTAACCCATTGGTATCCGCGCTGATGACGCAGCTTAAAACCAAAAAAAAAGTGGGGGATGGGGCGATGTTAGCCCTCGTTCATTGTTTGCCTGAGGGCTATGAATTGAGCGAAAATATGATGACCTTTCGTGAGGCGGCGCGCGCTCGCGCGCGTGATTTAGGTTACGGTCTTATTGAGTTCTACCTGCGCGATTACGGAATGATTATCAACCGCATCGTGGAAATTCTCCAATCACGAGGAATCCGTGGAATCATTTTCGAACATTTCTTCACTCACGGGCATCGTTTTAACGGCAATTTCTCGTCCTTTGCGTGCGTTGCTCTGGGCAACAGTATCGCGCATCCGGAGTTTCACCGAATCGCCAGTGATCAGTTTCGGGAGATGCAAATCGCGCTTCATCAAGCGGAATCGCGGGGTTATAGTCGGATCGGTTACGCGACGCTGCGAGAGGTGGAGATCCTATGCAATTATCAGAGAATGGCCGCTTTGGCCTTGGCTCAGAGTTACATGGAACGTTCGCAAATTGTGCCTCGGTTGGAAGTCGAATCGTTCGAGAGTTTGGAGCAAGAACTGTTGGCATGGTATGAACGGCATCGTCCCGACGTGATTTTGACTCAACACCCTGCGAGTTATAGGTTTTTGATGGACGCAGGAATACGGATTCCGGAGGATGTGGGGTTTTTGCATTTGGGATATAACGCGAAGTTTACCCACGTCGGGGGAGTGGATCCCAATTGGCGACAGCGCGGCGTTTCGGCGGTGGATCGGGTGGTGAATCAATTGAATCGAAACGAGTTTGGCGTGCCCGAGAGTCCCACCGTGACCTACGTGAAGAGTGAATGGGTGGAGGGTCCCAGCCTGCGGGAGGTGGGTCTTCACTCTTCGGGCGCGGAAATGCGAGAGTTTGAAACTTCCCTGAAGGCCGGGGTCGAGATGAGCTAGGATCATTGACGAAAGTGTTGAATCATTTGACCCGGAGGCAGAGTAGGACGAACAAGTGAGGCCATGGGTAATGCGGATAAATCTGAATCGTTGGTGTTGGGTGGAGGCTGCTTTTGGTGCACTGAAGCGGCCTATCAACTGCTGTCGGGCGTAACCTCCGTTGTGAGTGGCTATGCGGCAGGGGAGGATCCCCAGCCCACGTATGAAGCGGTCTGTGGAGGCCACACGGGGCATGCCGAGG
>CAXBOL010000516.1:0-4329 GCA_963977295.1 uncultured Opitutaceae bacterium | reverse complement strand
CGGAACCGCCTTTTTCACCGCGCGCACCGTGCGCAAAATCAGCCCATCCTCATCCAAAGCCCCCGTGCCCAGCTCGTCTTTGAGTTTGGGATCGAGTTTGGGAAAGAGCGCCACCGCCGGCACCCCCAACTTGTGCAAAGCCCGACACTCTTTGATCAGGTCCTTCACGTTGAACCGAAACACCCCCGGCATGGAGGCGATCTCCTCGGGCGCGGCCTGGCCTTCGACCACAAACAGCGGAGCGATGAAATCGGCCGGGCTTAAAACCGTTTCTGCCACCATGGCGCGCATACCCGCGGTGCGGCGTAAGCGACGAGGACGTTCGATCAGTTCAAGACGGGCATCGGATGACATAATGCCACCCATCTAAACCGCCCGCCTCGTTTGCTCCAATCTCAAACCGCTCCCAGTTCGCGCCGCTCCCAGCAGGCACACCCCATTCACGGGGAAGTATGCCCACCATCAGCCCCCGATTGGGTGGCCAACAGACGCACCAAGACGCGTTTCCGGGGATCATCCGGGGCATGCGCGGTGATCCCCACTACCCCGGCAAGCGCCAGTCCCGGCCCCTCTGGCCGAACCACGATCAACTCGACCCGCAGCGAAGGCTTGTTGTTGATCATGAGCATCAGGGGCAAGGTATAGGTCGGATACGCGTCCGCGCCCGCCCATTCGCTTGCGTCCAGTTGCGCAATCTCGTTCGAGAGGAAATTCATGCCAATATTCGGCCGCCCCCCGCTCCTCACCAACGACCACCACGGAATATCGACGACCTCGAAGAGGATGTTGTTCAGGCCGGGCGTTTCCGAAATAACTCGGAAAAACTCCAATAACGCGGGCACCGCCCCCGCGACCGCCCGTTCGTCCTCCTCCTGCACGCCCTGAGCTTCCAGCGCGTTTCGCACTTCCTCAAATTTTTCGGCCGGGAACGGTGTCGTGCTGACCCCGAATCCAATTTCGGTTTTTTTCCGACGACTATCCCGCAACCGCACCATGGTGGCTCCCATGCGATCCAAACCGAGGACGAGAAACTCCTCATTCACCAAAAACCCCGCCCGGGCCTCCTTCACCCGATCGACCGCGAGTTGCAGCCGTTTCTCCTCTCGCTGCAGTGGCCCCAGCACGTGCACCGCGGTCTTCACCGGTCGCGAGCCGAAGTGCAATTGCCGCCCGGTCGACGTGTGTAACGTAAACGGGGGTGCGATCGGCAGATCCGCTGCCACTTCAGGACGTCCCAAAACCGAAAAGTCGAGCAACCATTGTTCCTCAGCCGTCCCCTCTCGCAGCGACACCAAAACGACACTGCGATCACCGACCAGGATTTCACTTCGACCCGGGTCCTGCTCGATACCTTCCAGCGGAATCTTTCGCGCCGCCGCGACCGATCTGATCGGATCCCCGGCGACCACCGGCTCCACCGGAACGTGTTCCGCGCCCACCACGGCCAACGAGCCGAACAGGCCGAAGTTCCAGACCACCACTCGCAGAACACCCTGGCAAAATTCCTTCAAATTGACCACTCGCTCTCAGACGCGTGGATTCGACCTAAGTTCAATTTCATAAAAATAGCCGGAGAACTTTCCTTCGTGTCTTTGGTCTGTTTCATATTTTCTCCTTACTCGCCCATGGCCCTGCAGCTCCACGATTCTCTCACCCGCACCCTTCAGCCACTCACTGCGTCGCACTCCGACGGGGTCTATCGTTTCTACAACTGCGGCCCGACGGTTTACGCCGCCGCCCACATCGGCAACTTCCGCACGTTCGTCGTCAATGACTTGATTCGCCGCTTGCTCGAACTCGACTTCGGCGCCGACAAGGTTCGTCACGTGCGCAACCTCACCGACGTCGACGACAAAACCATCCGCCGCGCCCGCGAAGAAAAACGTCCGCTGTCCGAGGTCACAGCCGAATGGACCGCGAAGTTTCACGCCGATTGCGCCGCCCTCAATTGCCTCCCCCCACACATTGAACCCGCCGCGACCACCCACATCACGGAGCAGGTCAACATGATCGAAGTGCTCATGGAGAAAGGTAATGCCTACCGCGCTGCCGACGGGTCGGTGTATTTCAAGGTGTCTTCATTCGATGACTACGGCCGTCTTTCCCGGGTAAAAGAACGCGAGTTGAAAGCCGGCTCGGCCCTCGAAGCCGGCAACACTTCCGGCAAAGACACCTCCAGCGTCGACGCCGACGAAAAGGAAGACGGCACCGACTTTGCCCTCTGGAAGGCCTGGAAGCCCGAAGACGGCGACGTCAAATGGACCGGCCCGGGCAACGCCTCCGAAGGTCGACCCGGCTGGCACATCGAGTGCAGTGCCATGAGCAAAAAGCACCTTGGCGATACCATCGATCTCCACACCGGTGGCGAGGACCTGCTCTTCCCTCATCACGAAAACGAAATCGCTCAAAGCGAGTGCTGTAATGGCGTGCCGTTCGCCCGCCATTGGTATCACAGTCGTCACCTGCTCGTGGACGGTGCCAAGATGAGTAAGTCCCTCGGCAATCTCTACACCCTTGATCAACTGCAAGAGATGGGGCATTCGCCCATGGCCTTGCGCTACGTGCTCCTCGCTGGACACCCGCGCAAACAGCTTAACTTCATGCTAACTTCGCTCACCGCAGCCGACAAAGCCCTGACGACGTTGCGCACCTTCCGGACCGCTATCGCGGATCAAACTGGGAATCCTTCACAATTCGACCCCGTCCTCACAGCCCTAAATGACGATCTAAACACCCCCGCTGCCCTCGGCGCTTTGTTTACGATCATCAATCAGGGGCCCGCTCAGGTCGATGCCGCCGGTTTTGATCGCATCATGTTCGCCCTCGGCCTCGACCTCACGCCGCCTCCGGAGGTGGCCAACGAGATCCCCGCCGCCGTCAAAGCCCTCGCCGAAAAACGTTGGGCCGCCAAGCAAGCCAAAGACTGGCCCGCGGCCGACGCCCTACGCGGCGAGATTACCAGTGCCGGGTGGACCATGAAGGACCGCAAAGACGGCTACGACTTGGAGCCTTCCAAGTAGCGTCCGTTCTACCTTACAACTGAGCCCGGGAGTGAAGTTTTCCCTTCTGACGGCCTCCTCTCCGATAGTTTCCGTAATTTATGCGTGTTTATTCGTGTCCATTCATGGTTAAACCAGCCTTTCCATCCAATCCGGGCCGACAATCGTAGGCCGGCCCCCAACACCATCAGACTATGTCATCCATGACTCCGCTCGAAGAAATGCGCCACTCGTGCTCGCACGTTTTGGCCACCGCCGTTCTCCGTCTCTTCCCTGAGACCAAACTCGATATCGGTCCGCCCACCGACACCGGATTTTACTACGACTTCGACTCGGAGCACAAATTCACCGCCGACGACCTCGAAAAAATCGAGGCCGAGATGGCCGCAGTCATCAAAGAAAACCAAGCGTTCCGTCGCAAAGAGGTTTCCCGCGACGAGGCCATCGAGATCATCAAATCCCGCGGTCAAGAAGCCTACAAACTCGGTCGCCTCGCCGACATTCCCGAGGGCGAAGCCATCTCATTCTATGAGAACGGCGAGTTCATGGACCTGTGCGCCGGCTCGCACGTGCGCTACAGCAAGAAAATCAAGGCCTTCAAGCTGCTCTCCATCGCCGGCGCCTACCATCGTGGCGACGAGAAAAACAAACAACTCCAACGCATCTACGGCACCGCGTTCCCCTCCAAGGAAGAGCTCGCGCAATACCTCGAACAACTCGAACAGGCCA
Source organism: uncultured Opitutaceae bacterium (assembly GCA_963977295.1). Classification (GTDB taxonomy): domain Bacteria; phylum Verrucomicrobiota; class Verrucomicrobiia; order Opitutales; family Opitutaceae; genus Actomonas. The sequence continues at coordinate 601 of CAXBOL010000516.1, read as the reverse complement.
AAGCCCGGGATCACCGCAAAATCGGTAAAGACCTGAAGCTGTTCGTGGTCGATGAAGACGTTGGCCAGGGCCTCATCCTCTGGACGCCCAATGGCTCCGTCATCCGCCAAGAGTTGCAAAACTTCATCGGTGATGAGCTCCGCAAACAGGGCTACCATCAGGTATTCACCCCGCACATCGGCAAACTATCGCTCTACAAAACTTCGGGGCACTTCCCTTACTACAAGGAGTCGCAATTCCCCGCCATCCCCGAACCGGACGATCTCGCTCGCGTCGCCACCGAGGGCTGTTCCTGCGCCGAACTGACCGCCCGCCTCGAAGCCGTCTCTCCTCACTTTGCGTCGGAAATCAATCGGCGCACCGGCCGGGAGACCATTGGCGCGGATCGCGTGATGGATCCCATCAAGTTGCTCGATGGCTTCATGCTGAAACCGATGAATTGCCCTCATCACATCAAGATCTTCGCATCCCAGCCCCACTCTTACCGCGACCTGCCTTTGCGCCTCGCCGAGTTCGGCACCGTTTACCGCTGGGAACAATCCGGCGAACTCAACGGCATGACGCGCGTGCGCGGCTTCACCCAAGACGACGCCCACCTCTT
>CAXBOL010000515.1:0-4339 GCA_963977295.1 uncultured Opitutaceae bacterium | reverse complement strand
GGTCGTTGACCTTCTTGGAGATCTTGTGGAGCTGAGCGACGGCGGCCTCAACGGCTTTGTCGATACCACGCTTGAGGAAAATCGGGTTCGATCCCGCGGCGACGTTCTTGAGACCTTCGCGATAAATCGCTTCGGCCAGCACGGTCGCAGTGGTGGTGCCGTCACCGGCATTGTCGGAAGTCTTGGAAGCGACTTCCTTCACCATCTGGGCGCCCATGTTCTCGTAAGGATCGGGAAGTTCGACTTCCTTGGCGACCGTTACACCGTCCTTGGTGACGGTCGGTGAACCGAATTTCTTGTCGATGATGACGTTGCGGCCTTTGGGACCGAGGGTGACTTTGACCGCGCGGGAGAGAATTTCGACGCCACGCAGAATTTTGGAACGAGCTGCCTCGTCAAAAAGGAGTTGTTTTGCTGCCATATGATTTAAGCTTTTTGTATTTTAAACGTTGATACTTTGATCGCTTACTCGACGACGCCGAGGATGTCATCCTCACGCACGAGCTTGTATTTTTGGCCATCGACTTTGACCTCGGAACCACCGTAGGGGCTCAAGAGGACCATGTCGCCGACCTTGACTTCGAACGCCACGGCTTTGCCGCTTTCGTCCTTTTTGCCAGTGCCGAGCGCAATGACTTTAGCCTCTTGGGGCTTTTCTTTAGCGGAGTCTGGGATGATGATACCACCACGGACTTGTTCTTTTTCTTCGATGTGTTGCACGAGCACACGATCGCCGATGGGCTTGATTCTTACTTTAGCCATATGAGTTAGTTTATTGGGTTATTGAGGTATGAATTTTTTGGATTCGTGGATCATGCCGAAACCCTCCCCTCGCGAAACGAAGGGAGGTTCAGCTAAAGGGTTCAGCTCTTCTTTTCGTCTTCGTCGACGACTTCGAAGTCTGCGTCGACGACATCATCGACTTTCTTCTCTTTCTTAGCCTTGGGCTCGCCTCCGGCAGAACCGGCCCCCCCCGCGGCTGCAGCGGCTGCGGCCGCAGCTGGATCAACTCCGGCGGCTTGCGCGGCTTCAGCAGCCTTGGCATAAAGCTCTTGGCCCACCTTGGAGAGATTCTCCATCGCGGCCTTCATCTTGGCGACGTCACCTGATTCGAGATCTTTCTTCGCGTCGGCAATGGCTGGCTCGATCTTGCTCTTCACGTCATCCGGCAACTTGTCGCCGCTTTCTTTGAAGGTCTTTTCGAGCTGATAAATTGTCGAATCGAGCTGATTCTTGGTTTCGACCGCTTCTTTGGCCTTTTTATCGGCCTCGGCGTGCAGTTCCGCGTCCTTGGTCATCTTTTCGACCTCGTCAGAGGAAAGACCGGAGGAACCTTGAATGGTAATTTTTTGATCCTTGCCCGTGCCAAGATCCTTCGCACCAACATGCAGGATGCCGTTGGCGTCGATGTCGAAGGTCACTTCGATTTGCGGAGCACCTCGGGGAGCGGGAGGAATACCATCGAGACGGAAAGTGCCGAGAGTCTTGTTGTCCTTGGCCATCTGGCGCTCGCCTTGAAGCACGACAATTTCGACTGAAGGTTGATTGTCGGAATAGGTCGAGAAGGTCTGAGTCTTCTTGGACGGGATCGTGGTGTTGCGATCGATCATCGGCGTTGACACGCCACCGGCCGTTTCGATGCCGAGAGTCAAAGGAGTGACGTCGAGCAACAGCACGTCGCGGACATCGCCTTGCAACACGCCACCTTGAATAGCCGCACCGATCGCGACCACCTCGTCCGGGTTCACACCTTGGTGAGGAGCCTTGCCGGCCAACTGGCGGGCAAGTTCCACAACCTTAGGCATCCGAGTCATACCACCGACCAAGACGAGTTCGTCGATACCAGCAGCGTCGAGATCGGCATCCTTCATACACGCCTTGAACGGGGCCAAGGTGCGAGTGAACAGGTGATCACAGACTTGCTCCATCTTGGAGCGGGAAAGCGTTACGTTGAGATGCTTTGGACCACTCGCATCTGCCGTGATGAACGGCAGGTTGATATCGGTCGACTGCGCTGAAGACAGAGCGATCTTCGCCTTTTCAGCTTCCTCCTTGAGACGTTGGAGGGCCATCGGGTCGCTGCGCAAATCGATGCCTTGCTCGGACTTGAACGTGTCCACGAGCCAGTTGATCAGCGTTTCGTCCCAGTTATCACCACCCAAATGGGTGTCACCATTGGTCGCTTTGACCTCAAACACGCCATCTCCGATCTCGAGGATCGACACGTCGAAGGTGCCACCACCCAAATCGTAGACTGCGATCTTCTCTTCAGATTTCTTATCGAGACCGTAGGCCAAAGAAGCCGCGGTCGGCTCGTTGATGATCCGGAGCACTTCCAGTCCGGCAATCTTGCCGGCGTCCTTGGTGGCCTGACGCTGCGCGTCATTAAAATAAGCCGGCACGGTGATGACCGCCTGAGTGACCTTATCGCCCAAGTAGGCTTCAGCGTCAGCTCTTAGCTTTTGTAACACGAAGGCCGCAATCTGCTGCGGCGCGAATTGCTCGGTCTTATCGCCGACTTGCGCCTCGATGTAAGCATCTCCGTTTTTGCCTTCGGTCACCTTGTAGGGGAGATTCTTTGCCTCCTCTTTGACCTCGGAAAACTTACGACCGATCAGCCGTTTAGCCGAGAAAATCGTGTTGCGTGGGTTGGTTACCGCTTGGCGTTTGGCCGACTGACCGACCAACCGCTCACCTGTCTTGGTGAATGCGACAATGGAGGGCGTGGTGCGAGCACCTTCCGCGTTGGGAACGACCACAGGTTCTCCGCCTTCCATGACGGACATGCAGGAGTTGGTGGTGCCTAAATCAATTCCGAGTATGCGACTCATGCCAGCACTTAAGCAACGAACATGCCTCCATGCATAATTTTACATTATCTAGTTGTTGTTCATTATTTTATAAATTCATCACCACTCCTGCCGATCGATCCTGCCATCAATAAGTGCGCCAGCGTGTCGCGCCTTTTGGCACAGTAGATCCTGCCTACTGTGCCAGTGACACACCCGCACAAGAGCTTGCCCGATTGGGTAATCCAGACTTCTTAGAGTCTATGGAAACCGAAATAGTTGTGCCTGACGAGATGGCTGTAATGACCCTGCCCAACGTCGCCTTCTTCCCTCAAGCGCTGATGCCCCTGCATATTTTCGAGCCTAGATACCGCCAGATGCTCAAATCGGTCCTATCGTCACACCGCATTTTTGCTGTCGCTGGGCTCAGGTTCGATGTCGATCCCAGCGAGGAACAAAGCCAACGCATCGCCACCGCCGGAATAATCCGCGCCTGCAACCTCAACTCGGACGGCACATCTAATCTACTCCTGCAAGGGTTGGTTCGCGTGGAAACCATCGCCCCGGTCCAAGAAACACCTTTCCGCATCATCCAGGCCAAGACGCTCAGCAGCACCCCTGGCGCCCCGGAAGCCGAAAATTTGAAACTCAGACGAAGGCTCGAACGATTGATCTCCATGAAACGGCAACTGGGCAGCTCCATCCCTCAGGGATTCACTCAATTCCTCCGAACCATTGAAGATCCCGAAGCGTTCGTAGACCTCGCCGCGTTTACCCTGTGTGAAAATTCCCCTCTGAAACAAAGGCTCCTCGAAACGCTGAACGTCCATGAGCGCCTGAGTCTCTACAGTCAGTCGCTGCAGGCAGACATCCAGACCATGACCTTGCACAAAAAACTCCAAGGCGATCTCGCAGACGAGGACATCGAGAATAATTGATCGACCCTCCAAATCCCTACCTCGACCAATCAAACTGGAGCCGCTTATCGGAGTCGAACCGATGACCTACTCATTACGAATGAGTCGCTCTACCAACTGAGCTAAAGCGGCGTCGCAGGAATGACGGAAGAAAACCCCCGTTTCGCTCAGAGCAAGCTTTCAATTTTCGCCGCAGGGTCGAGCTGCCCGGGGAACCGGCACGAGATGCCCCGACAATTGTGAGAATTACGCCATCACAAGTCCCAGGAACACCCGCATTGATCACCCATCCGTCGACCGGTCAACCCTCGATACTTCGCCAGGTGAAACTGCACAAACGTTCGACTGCCGAGCACGGCACCGTCACTGAAGTATCGCACGCGACATCGCAGCACCGCCGCGAGAGGCAGCCGGCCTTTTTCGGCGAGCACTCGGTCAAACGTATCCGACGAGAGTCGCCCCGCTCCAGCCACCGTTTTAGCCCCCTTGCCAAAGAGCGTTTGCCGATACGAACTCTGAATTTTCGGCCAGTTTTTCTCCGGGACCACCCAACGCAACCCCGTGCGAGCTCGCGCGTTACCCGCCACCGCCTCACCGTAGCCACAAAAGCGAAAGTCCTTGGGATCCGCCACC
>CAXBOL010000514.1:0-4344 GCA_963977295.1 uncultured Opitutaceae bacterium | reverse complement strand
CCCTTTCTTGAAACGCGGCCCTTTGGGTCGACTCCCTCCGAGCGCCACCTTGCAGCCGGCCGCGACGGCCCGTTGCACCATAGCCTCCAATTTATCAACTTCGGCCCCACTGACCTTCGGCCCAATATCGGTGCCTTTCTTGAGTGGATCGCCCAGTTTGAGCTTCGCGCTCGCCGCCACAAATCTCCTCACAAACTCCTCATAAACCGCGTCGTGAATATAGAACCGCTCTGAACAGGTGCAAACTTGGCCGTTGTTCAAATAGCGGGAAACCATCGCCGCATCGACGGCCTTGTCCACGTCGCCATCTTCGAGCAAAATGAACGGTGCCTTACCACCTAATTCCAATCGCACGGCGGCTAGATTATCGGCACAGGCACGAAAGATTTCCTGACCTGTGCGCGTGCTGCCGGTCATGCTGACCAAACGCGTGATCGGGTTCTTCACCAACGCTGCCCCCATGACCGGCCCTTGTCCGGTTACGATATTCAATACTCCGGGAGGAATACCCGCCTCGATCGCGAGTTTACCCAGTTCCAGCACCGTCAACGGCGTCAGGGGTGGGGGTTTGATCACCATCGTATTACCCGCCGTGAGAGAGGGACCAATCTTCCGGCAGGCCAACGCCAACGGAAAATTCCATGCCAAGATACCAACCGTCACCCCATACGGCACCTTGTGAATCCAAATGTGCTCGTCGGGACTGTCGGAGGGGAAAATATCGCCTTCGAGCCGTCGGGCGGCCGACGCCGGAAAGTTGATGAAATCCGCCGAGACATCCACTTCCCCAAAGGCCAACGGCAACACCTTGCCCTGCTCCCGGGCGAGGAGGTGAGCGAGGCGGTAGCGGTTCTCGCTGATCTTGGCCGCAAAGTTTGCCAAAATATTGCCCCGCATCACCGCGGGCAAAGCCTCCCATGCAGGCTGGGCCGCCCGCGCCGATTCCAGCGCCCGTTGCGCGTCCGACTCATCCCCTTCCTGCACAGTCGCAATTAACTCTTCGGTCGTCGGATTCTCGACCGCGATGGTTACCTTGGACGCCGCCGCGACCCACTCCCCTCCGATGAACATGCGGTAGTGGTCGATCCCATTTCGATTTCGTTTCATTAGTGCCATGGTGTGAGGAGTTGGGGGTTCGGGTGTTATTAGAAAATGATCAGCGTCCCATCCACCCGCCGTCGACCAGCATGGTGGTGCCATGCACATAACGCGCAGCGTCTGAGGCCAGAAAAACGACCGGACCTTTGAAATCATCCGGCTCGCCCCAGCGTCCCGCCGGAATGCGGGCAAGGATCTGCGCCTGACGGGTCGAATCGTTGCGCAACGCCTCGGTGTTGTCGGTGGCAATGTAACCGGGCGCTATCGCGTTGACGTTCACGCCTCGCGCCGCCCATTCGTTGGCAAAGGCCATCGTGAGCTGGCCGATACCTCCCTTGCTTGCCGCATAACCCGGGACCGTGATGCCGCCTTGAAATGTAAGTAATGAAGCGGTGAATACAACCTTGCCGGAACCTCGCTCCAACATATCACGCCCAATCTCCCGTGTGAGCACAAACTGGGCATTCAAATTCACCTCCATCACTTTGTCCCAATATTCGTCGGAATGCTCTGCCGCAGGCTTACGCAGAATCGTGCCAGCATTGTTAATTAAAATATCAATGATCGGATGGTTCGCCTTCACTGCTTTGATGAAGGCATACAACGCCGTCCGATCGCTAAAATCGCAGCTATAACCGGCAAATTTTCGGCCCAGTGCGCTGACCTCATGCGCCACCGCACTGCCTGCGGACTCCAGCGACGCCGACACGCCAATGATGTCCGCGCCGGCTTCCGCCAAACCGATAGCCATGGCTTTGCCGATGCCGCGTTTGCAACCAGTGACCAAGGCGGTTTTACCCGTGAGATCGAATGATGATATTACGTCCATTTTTAAACAAAGTTTGAGGTGATTAGGTGGAACACTTAATCAATGTTTTGATCCCGCTCGGATTATTTTCAATCTGCTCAAAGGCCTGTTGCACCGCGTCGATTGGCGAAATTTCCGTGATCAAACGATCAAGCGATAACTGACCACTGGCCGCCAATGCGATGGCCTCGTCGAAGTCGCACGCTTCGTAGAGCCGAGCGCCAATCAAACGCAGTTCCGACCAGAAAAATTTGAACAAATTCACGGGTCGTGGCTGGGGATGGATTGCCACCATCACAATCCGACCTCGGGCCCCGGCCACGTCCGTCATGACTTCCACGCCCGGCGCCGAGCCGGATACTTCAAATACACAATCTGCCATGGCTCCCCCCGTTGCTTCCCGCACGGCATCGACCAAGTTTACGGTCTTAGGATTGACCGTCGCAATGCCCAACGATGCCGTCAGCGCCAGCCGGGGTTCGTTGAGCTCCGACAGGATCACGTTGGCTCCTTTGGATTTCGCGACGAGAGCGATGAGCAATCCAATCGGTCCACCACCAATCACCACGCAGGTCTCGCCCGCTTTCACTTCGCCCAGCCGCACGTCGTGACACGCCACCGCAGCCGGCTCAATCATCGCGCCGTGCTCGAGCGAAAGTTCTGCCGGTAGTTTGTGCAGAGTGTAAGCGGGGACTGTCCAGGACGCCTGCATACCGCCGGGGGCATCGATGCCGATGAACTTCAAATTCGCTCCCACGTGAGCATGCCCGCGATCAAACGCCGTGGCCTCCCCAAACCACAGCGGCCGGACCGCGACGCGATCGCCGATCGCCACGGACTCTACCCCCGCTCCAATGGCTGCCACCGTGGCCGAAACTTCGTGCCCAATGGTTTGTTGCGATCCCACCCTTTTGTCCATGTTACCATGGAAGATATGCATGTCCGTGCCACAGATGCCGCAATAGGCGACGTCGAGTCGGACCTCACCTGCCTGAGGCGAAAGCTCTGGGCTTTCCCCGATTTTGACCGTGCGATTACCAACGTAGATTGCTGCTGATTTCATCAGGAAAAAGGTTCACGACTACACGTCAACTCACGCCCAACTCAGGCGATAGACCGTGGTCTCGTCATAATGTTGGCCCGGGGCCAGGATACAATTCGGGGCTCCCTCGATATTGGGGCCGTTGGGATACTTCGCGGTCTCCATACAGAAGGCACGAAACTGCCCAAACTGGGTGCCGTCTTCGCGTTGCAAGGCGTTGGAGGTGTAACGTGCAGTGTAAAACAAACCGCCCGGTTCGGTCGTCAGCACCTCCAGGGTGCGCCCGGACGTTGGGTCGTGGATGGTGGCAGCGACAGTCGGCATTTTGCCCTGCGGTTCGAACACGTAAAAATGCTCAAACCCCATCGGCAGTTCGGCGAAACAATCCCCAACCCGCCGCGGTTCCCGGAAGTCGCACATCGTGCCTTCGACCAGCGCCTCTGCCCCCACCGGCACATTAGTCTCATCCGGCACTAGATATCGGTCGCTGTGCAATGTGACGACGTGATCAAAAATATTGTCGGTAAACCCGTTGAGGTTGAAGTAAGTGTGATTGGTCAAAGCAACTGGCGTAGTTTGATCAGTTGTCGCACGATAACGGATACGAAGCTCGTTGCCCGGAGTCAGGCGGTATTCGACGAGAACCTCAAGATTGCCCGGGTAGCCTTCCTCCCCGTCCGGGCTATGCAAACGCAGTTCCAGCACCGCATCAGAACCTTCCTGAATCGCGACCGCATCCCAAACACGTTTGTCGAATCCTTTGAGACCACCATGGATGTGGTTGGCCCCATCGTTGCAGCAGAGGATGTGGTCACGATCACTGGGCGGCACTTTGAATCGGCCGTCCTTCACGCGTCCTGCATAACGCCCAACAACGCAGCCGAAATAGGGCGAATTTTCGCGGTAGGTTTCACTAAAATAACCATCGAGTGAATCAAAGCCGCACACAATATCCGTCGGCTCGCGGTCACGATCTGGCACCACGAGCGAGGTAACCGTACCGCCGTAATTGGTGATCTTGACCGCCATACCGGCAGCGTTGGTAAGGGTGAACAACTCGACAGTCCGTCCATCGACGAATCCGAAAGGAGTTTGGGTAATACTCATGGCAATTATCTGCAGGTTGGCGGCGATGCTTAAGATGAAACCACGGTCGCGATCTTATTACCGTAAGAAATGACGAGGATGCCGATAACCATACAGGCGAGACCCAAATGAAGACGACTGCGGGCATGGACCGGCGCCTTGCTCCACTCGCCCACCACGATACCACTCACGATGGCCGTCACCACGCAGGAGGTATTGAAAATCGCATAACCTACAGTGTTGCCCACCGCGCCGAGTCGATAGGCCGCATAGGCAAACACCGCCGAAGCCGCGTAATGCAGAAACGCCA
>CAXBOL010000513.1:0-4345 GCA_963977295.1 uncultured Opitutaceae bacterium | reverse complement strand
CGCTACCACCGCATCATCATCATGACCGATGCTGACGTCGACGGCTCCCACATCCGCACCCTCTTACTCACGTTCCTCTATCGTCAGATGAAGGGCCTGATCGAGCGCGGTTACGTCTACATCGCGCAACCTCCGCTTTACAAAATCAAGCGCAAGCGTCGCGAACAATACATCGACAACGACGAGCAGCTCAACCGCATGCTCCTCGAACTCGGCACCGAAGACGTCACCCTCACCCGCCTCCGTGACAACCACCTCTTCGCCGCCGAGCAAATTGATCGTATCATCGAAACCCTCGCCGCCATCGAAAAAATCGGCGCCGGTGTCACCCGCTACGGAGCCTCGATCACGGAATACCTCGATAAGCACGATAAGGACACGTTCGCGCTGCCTCGCTACATTGCCCGTATTCGCGAGGGCAACAACGAGAGTCACGTCTTCCTCCGCGACGAACATGCCCGCGCCGAATTCAATCGCGCCGAAGGCCTCGATGCCGATCTCGAAGAAGACGAAAACGGCGACACCGCCTCACCGCTCCCTGGCACGATGCAAACCACGCCTTCCGCTCGTTCGGGAGCCGTCACCCGTCGGATCACACTGCACGAAATCTTCGAATCCACCGAGATGTCGAAACTCCTCCGCGCCATTTCCGCGACCGGATTGGAAATCAACCGATTCTCGCCCACGGAAGACGCACGCTACGTCGTGACGGAAAACGTCGGCCAAAAAACCGAAAACTCCGTTAAGCTCAACGCCCCCCTCGCCGTCCTCGACCACATTCGCACCCTCGGCCGCAAAGGACTTTCCATCCAACGTTACAAGGGTCTCGGTGAAATGAACCCCAAACAATTGTTCGAAACCACCATGGACCCGAACAAACGCCGCCTGCTCAAAGTCGAGATCGCCGACGCCGCCAAAGCCGACGAACTCTTCACCCTGCTCATGGGTGACGAAGTCCCCCCGCGCCGCCGCTTCATCGAAGACAACGCCCTCAACGTCTCGAACCTCGATATCTAAACCTAAAAAGTAGCGAGTAGTGAGTAGCGCGTAACGAGCATGGCCGATTCCTCCCAATCATTCCGCGACGTGCTTGTTTGGCAAAAGGCGCACGCCTTCACGCTCTCGATTTACCGACTCACCGATGCTTTCCCTAAATCCGAAATCTTTGCCCTCACTTCCCAGCTTCGTCGCGCGTCGGGCAGTATCCCCGCAAATTTCGTGGAAGGATTCCGCAAGCGCACCAAGCCTGATAAACTCCGTTACTACAATACCGCGCAAGGGTCTGCTGATGAGTGCCTTTACCACCTCATCTTGGCGCACGATCTAAATTACGCCGACCCCTTGCCACACCAAGCCGATATCGAGGAAGTCTCTCGCTTGCTCCAAGCCTACATGAACGGGCTCAATCGCAACACCGGCTGACTACTCGCTACCCACTACTCACTACTCGCTACTTTAAATTCCCGTGTTCACCGCCAACGAAAAACTCACCACCGCCAATATCACCGATATCATGCAGACGGCCTACATCGATTATTCGATGTCGGTTATAGTCTCGCGTGCGCTCCCCGATGCCCGTGATGGTCTGAAACCCGTGCAACGCCGCATCCTTTACGCCATGTTGCGTGAAGGTTTGCTCCACAATCGCAACTTCGACAAGTGCGCCGGTGTGGTCGGTGAAGTGCTCAAAAACTATCACCCGCACGGCGATAGTTCCGTCTACGATACCCTGGTCCGCATGGCCCAAAACTGGGTGATGCGCTACCCGATGATCGACCCCCAGGGTAACTTCGGTTCCGTCGACGGCGACCCCCCCGCGGCCTATCGTTATACCGAGGCGCGTCTCACCGCCTTCGCGGAAACCCTCCTCTCCGATATCGAAGAAGACACGGTCGACTTCGCCCCCAATTACAAAGAGTCCACCACCGAGCCCACCGTGCTGCCTTCGGCCCTGCCGAATCTGCTGATGAACGGCTCGACGGGTATTGCCGTGGGCATGGCGACCAATATTCCGCCGCACAATCTCGACGAACTCGTCGCGGCCACGTGTGCCATCATTGATCGCCCCGACATCTCGCTCGACGAAGTCTGCGCGTTCATCCGGGGACCCGACTTCCCCACCGGGGGTATCATCGGCGGCACCGCCGGCATCGATTCCTATCTTCGCACCGGCAAGGGTATCGTCCGCACCCGCGGCCGCGCCCATACCGAGGAGATGAAGTCCGGCGGGGAAATGATCATCATCACCGAGCTCCCCTACAACGTGAACCGGGCCAACCTCGTGTTGAAGATCGCGGAACTCGTCGGTGACAAATCCATCGAAGGTATCCGCGACTTGCGCGATGAGTCCGACGAAAACACCCGCATCGTCATTGAACTCAAACGCGGCGAGCAGGCCGACCCGATCCTCAACCAACTCTACAAGAAAACCGCCCTCGAATCTTCCTTCGGCGTCACGCTCCTCGCCCTCGACGAGAAACGACCGAAGCAGATGAACATTCGCGAACTGCTCGATTGTTTTATCGAACATCGCCGCGACGTCGTCACGCGCCGCACTCAATTCCGTCTCCGCAAGGCCGAAGACCGCGCGCACATCCTCGAAGGCTACATGATCGCCCTCGATAACCTCGATGACTTCGTGAAGATCATCCGAGCCTCCGCCAATCGCGCCGAAGCCAAGGTGCGGTTGATGGAGAAATACCCTCTCTCCGAACGCCAGACCGACGCCATTCTTGAGCTGCGTCTCTACCAACTCACCGGCCTCGAACGAGACAAGATCGAAGACGAATACCGCGCGCTCATGGTGCTCATCGAAGAGCTCCGCGCCATTCTCGGTTCCGAACGCATTCTGCTCGACCTCATCAAAAAAGAGCTCACCGAAGCTGGCGCGAAATACTCGTCTCCCCGCAAGTCCGAGATCAGCCACGCCATCGGCGAATTCCGCATGGAAGACGTCATCCCCAACGAGGGCATGGTCATCACCATCTCGCATCTCGGCTTCATCAAACGCACTCGCGTCGCCGACTTCCGTTCTCAGAAACGCGGCGGCAAGGGCGTCATCGGCAGCGACACTTACGATGAGGACTTCGTGGAGCATCTCTTCACGGCCCAAACTCACGATTACATCCTGTTCATCACCAGTGATGGCCAATGCCTGGCTCGCAAGGTCTACCAAATCCCCGAGGGCAGTCGCACCTCCAAGGGCAAATCGGTGAAGTCATTTCTCTTCCTCGACCCCGGGGAAAAGATTGCCGCCATGCTCACCACCTCGGACTTCTCCGAAGATCATTACTTGGTCATGGCGACCCGCAGCGGACAGATTAAGAAAACCGCGCTGGACTCCTACACCAACGCCACGCGGGACTCCGGTATCATCGGGATCAACCTGGCTGAAGGCGACGACGTCATCGGCTGCGTGCTCACCAATGGCAACGATGAGATTATCCTCGTTTCGCATCAAGGCCTGGCCGTGCGGTTCCGCGAAACCTCGGAAAGCGGCGATGTCCTGTTCCGTTCCACCGGTCGTGCCACCAGCGGAGTCACCGGCATGCGTTTCAAACGCAAGGGCGACTACCTGCAGGCCATCGAAGTCGTCGACCACACCAAGAAATTCCTCGTCGCCAGCGAAGCCGGTCTCGGCGTTCGCACCCGCTTCGAGGACTACCGCCTCATCAATCGCGGCGGCACCGGAGTCACCGCCATCAATCTTCCCGCCGATGGCAAAACCGCCCTCATTGGGGCGCTCGGCGTTCGTGACACCGACGAGATCATGCTCCTCACCTCCAAGGGCCAAAGTGTGCGTTGCCCCATCAACACCGTCCGCGAAACCAACCGCGGCGCCAAGGGGGTAAAACTCCTCACGCTCTCCGGTCAGGATAAGCTTCTCTCGCTGGCCAAAGTGGTCGAATCCGACGAAGAGCTGGACGCTGCGGCCGCCGCCGCGCTCGACCCCGCAACGGTAGATACCACCACCCACGCCGTAAGCGATCCCGCAGACACCGACTCGGAGGAGCTCGAATCCAACCAAGAAGACGCTCCAGAAACCGAAACGGAAAGCTGATCCCTGCTCGCAAAAATCGCAGCCGCTAGTTTGTTCGTGAGAACCGCGGCTGCGATACGAGAGGCTGGGCCTTCTCGTTTTAATCCGCTCCCTCGTGTTCCAGTTCTACGGGCTCCTCCCGAATCGCGGCAGACCGCAAAAGAATTAGCCCTCCCATCGCATTGAGGTTATCCTAAAAAAAACCGCAGTTGGTCACAGAGGCCACAGAGGCAAACCGGAGTTTCACAGTTACTAATGGAGGAAACTAAGGAGAATAAATTTTCACCCAGGAAGGGACCGCCGCTT
>CAXBOL010000512.1:0-4346 GCA_963977295.1 uncultured Opitutaceae bacterium | reverse complement strand
GTTAATTCCCGACTTGAGGGGTGGGGTGATTCGACTGGATGGGTGGGAGGTTGAGCATCGAGTTTGCGGGGAGCCCGCCATCCTCTTGCGGGTGGTTCGTGGTGGAGAAGATTCAACCGGCTGACGGCTCTGTTTTCTCGGTTTGCTCCGGTAAAAACCAACCGGACCTCGTTCTCGAAGGCACCGCGTTCATCGCGTGCAAGCACGCTCCTACCCAGGTCAACTCATCGGAGAGGCGTGCCGCGGTCAGTTCGGTTTCAGTTTACGGTGGTTCCTCAGGTAGGCGGGGGCTGGCGGGCGATTTCCCGTGCGTTGCGCGACTCCACCCCGTCGCATCTGCATTGCCCTAACCCGTTCGTGCAATTGGCAGGCTTTCATTTCACTCCTTGCGGGTGGTTCGTGGTGAAGAAGACTCAACCGGCTGATGGCGCGGTTCTCTCGGTTTGCACCGGTAAAAACCAACCGGACCTCGTTCTCGAAGGCACCGCGTTCATCGCGTGCAAGCACGCTCCTACCCAGGTCAACTCATCGGAGAGGCGTGCCGCGGTCAGTTCGGTTTCAGTTTACGGTGGGCAATCCGACGGGGTCAGGTCGCCAGTCGTTAATTCCCGACTTGAGGGAGGGGAATAGGCGGGCGGGTTTACTGGATGGCCGGGAGGCCCCCCCCGATTTCGCATCGTGCAGGGGTTACCGTTTCAATCCGGGCAAATCGGAATCGATGCGAATATCCCCGTCACCTGCGTTGACCATGGCCGTGAAGTCCGGGGTCGCCACCATGCTTCCGGTGGTTTTGAGCAGGACGACTTTGCCCGGCACTTGGTTTTCCAGCAGGGTCATCTTGCCGGGCTCATTGAAAATGCAACCGACGAGGTTGATCGAGGTGGTGCCGTAGTCGGCCAGCGCTTGATTGGTGATGAACCGGATGGGGTTGTTTTTCACACTGCAGTTGAGGACGGAAATCGTGTCGATGGGGGTGTTGATTTTGAGGAACTCCCGGCCGGAGTCGTGCTGCACTCGGCAATTCTCGAACACGAGCTGTTCCTGCCGCGGAATCTCGGCCCCGGGATAGTAGGACCGGCTGTATTTGCCCCGGTCGAAATGCACCGAAAACGACAGGCGGGGGTTGGCCAGAAAGATGTCGCGGAATGTCACGCGCCGGACTCCTGCGGTGTAGGTCACGTCTTGCTGCACCACGCCCCAGTTGATCCCGTCGAGGACGGCCGCGCCGGTCGGGTGTTTGGGCTGGGTCGTGGAACGGTAGACGGCCCCATCGGGTTCGGCCTGGACGCGGTAGAGCCTGCCTTCGGAAACCACGGTGTCCGATTGCTGCACTTCCATGCCGGGAAACCAGTCGCGCCAGGCCCCGGCGAGGATCCGGCAGAACATGCCGGTGCGATGCGATGCGCCGGCCAGATCATGGCAGTTCTCCACCAGGCCGTCCTCGATCCAGCCGAGCTCGGGGTTGCTCGTCGCGTAATCGTGGGCGTTCAGCGCGATGGCATCGTCGCCGGTATCGAACACGCCGTTGCGGATGACGAAGCGCTTGCCGCGCCCGAGGTGCACGCCGTCTTTGTCTCCCTTGATGATGACGTCATCGATGAGCAGGTCCTCGAACGTGCAAACGTGGATGGCGAATTGGTTGGTCCCGAGATCGAGGCAGCGGAAGCCGGTGACGCGCACGTCGCGCGCATAGAAGAACGCGAGTTGTCCTCTCAGGCCATAGACGACCCAGTTCCGATTATCGACGCCGTTGACGATTATCTGCAGGCCTTCGACCACAATGTGTTCATCCCACGTTTTGGTCAGTGCTCCCTTGTTGAGCAAAACGTGCATGAAGGGTCCACGTTCCTCGACTTTCTTCAGAAAAACTCCGTTGCCGCAGCGCAGGGTCGTTTGGCTGCCGATATAGACCGTGTCCGCAATCTGGTAGGTTCCGGGGCGGCTGATGACCACGGTGCCGCCGCCATCGAGTGCCGCCTGCAGCGCGGCAGTGTTCGCGAGCCCGGTCGCCTCGGTCGAGAATCCGAACGCCGAGGCGTCGGTGGTGGAGTGGACCCGCGCGCCTGGAGTGGGCTCGTTGGCGGATGCCAAAGGTTCGGTGGCCCAGACGAAATGGATCAGGACACAGGCGCCGAAAAGTCGGCGCGTGAGGGAGGAGTTAGGCATAATTTTTCGCATGGAATGAGACGTGTTCGTGGTCGCCGCCAAGTGCGCGAGGGCAGTCGGCGAAGGGGAGAGGGGGCTGGTAGTGGAGGTGGGACTTCCGGTCTGCGGTCAAGCGAGCGAGGCCGGGAGGTTCAGGCACAGGATAAAGAAACAAAAATCCGGTCCCGGTCACGTGGAACCGGGGCCGGATTGTCCAAGCACCGAAGGGGGGTGGCGCAACGCGCGTCTTATTTCAGGTGAAAGGTTGTGGTGAACCGGAACTCACGACCGGCGGCAAAGGTATCGCGGTCCACCCGAAACGTGCTGTCGAAAAGGTTCTTCACGTTGACGGCGAAGGTAACCGGATAGTCGCCGAACTTCCGTTGGTAGGAGGCGAAGACATCGTAGCGTTGCCAGAGCTCGGCCCAGCGCGCGTTGCCGTCGCTCTCGCGCCGGGCCCCCACGTAGTTGAAGCTCGCGCCGAAGGCCGCGCCTTTCAACGCGCCACTCGACACCGAGTAACGGGAGGTGAGGTTGCCGCTCCATTTCGGAGCGTTGCCGATGCGTTTGCCGATATCGTCTTTCGCGTTGGAGAACAACACCTCGGTCTCGTTGAAGAGCATGCCGCCGACGATCTGGAGGTTGCGTGTGGGGGAGAACGCCACGTCGAGGTCGATGCCGTGCGCCCGGGTCTGTCCCATGATATCCCGGAAGTTGACTCCGGCGTCGGCCAGCGGCGAACCCTCCACGTTGGTCCGGACGTTCCGCCGCTCAATGTCGAAGACCGCCACCGTCCCTTGCAACCTGCGCTCAAAGAGCTCCCATTTGAATCCGAATTCGAGACTGGTTCCGTATTCCGGCGCGAGCAGTTCGCCCCACGGCAGGGTATCGAGATCGGGCATCGTCACACCTGCATTGGTGTAGGCATTGATGACTCTTTCCTCTACGGTCAGGGTGCGCAAGGGCTGGAAGGCGATACGTGGATTGACCGATTCACTGACCATGACGTAGCCGGTGATCGGCTCCGCAATGCGGAACGAAATGCCAGCTTGAGGGGTGAAACGCGATACGTTGCCCTGGTTTTCGACTGCGGTGCCGAGGGCCCCCGTAATGCGGTCGACCGGCAGCGAAGACGTGCCGCCCTTGACCGCATCGTAGCGACCGCCGATGAGCACGAGACCGCGTTCCTGCATGAATTTTGTGGTCAGACTGGAATAGATCGAACTGTTGTTTGTGAAAGTATTGCCAAGGCTGGAAATCGGAAGGTCTGCCAACGCCGGCTGGTTTAACTCGACCCAGAGGTCCTTGCCGGCGGCGGACGCGGGATCGAACGGGGCGTAAGTAAACGTGCCCAAGCCCACTATCCTGTTGTTCACCACTTTGAACCACGAGTGACCTTGGGTGGACCTGTTCTCGAGATTGCGTTCGACGCCCACCAGGAGGGTGTGATCGAGCGAGCCGGTCGACAACCGACCGACCAGATCCACTTGCAGATTGCGGCGACGTTCGACGCGGTCGTCGGGGATGATCGAAATCGTTCTCCACCCGGTGCGGGCGATCGGATCATAGGCAGGCGCGCGGCCGGAAAGAGAATCGGGGCTGCCCGGCGCAAGGTTTTCAGGCAAGTTGGGCACCGCGACATTGACGCCGGTGTCGAGGAAGTTGGAGCCCCCTTCGCGAATGCTGGAGCGGGGGCGGCGGTGGCTGGAGAGATTGGCCCGGAGATCGAAGGACTGGCCGAGACGCTGCTTGATTTCGACTTCGAGAATGTTCGCATCGACGTCGACCCACGATGAAGGCGAATGGATGTTGTAGTCACGGCCGAGTTCCACGGCCCAGTGCGGGAGTCGGGGAGTGCTCGTGGAAGTTCGAATCTCCGACTTGGACGGGAGCAGCAGCAGGCCACCGTTGGAAATGTAATCATCGTGCTGCTTGGTGGCGCGCAGGGTGATGCTGGTGTCTTCAAACGGCGTCCACCGCAGGACGGGGGCAAGGCTGTAGCGCCGGAGGCTTTGCTGGCGCTCGCCGTGATCCTGTTCATACCACACCGCATCCACCAGGTAGGACAGCTTCTTGCCGTCGCCGAGGGGAGTGGGGCCGCCGACCGACAGACTGGAGCGGAGATAGCCGTTGGTGCCGAACCCCGTGCTGAGTTTCGCCTGGGTTTGGGAACTGGGCTGGCGGGTGATGTAATTGATCAC
>CAXBOL010000511.1:0-4350 GCA_963977295.1 uncultured Opitutaceae bacterium | reverse complement strand
GTTGAACTGAGTCGCGGCGGCCGCTTCGGCTTCCTTTTGCAGACGCGCGTTGGTCTGGCATACCGCGCAGAATGAGTCGATCTCGCGCCGGGCGACTTCGTGTAGTGCGCGTTTCAGATCGGCGAGACTTGAGCTTCTTTCCAGCGGTCCGAGTTTGGACAGTTCGCCATCTGAAATGAATAGCACTTCGACGATGGCCTGTTCGCCGGTGGCGAAGTAGCCGAGCAAAGGGTTTTTCCCGCAACTACACGCTTGGCGAGGGCCGCTGTTTTCGGTCCAAGTGTGATGACGGCGGTATTGGGGTTGTTTGAGCTCGTTGAAGAGAGAATCGAGGGTCCAGTCCATGAGGTATACCAAAGCGTCGGGCTGGGCCATCGGAGATGAAACCCGCTCCGCTCTCAGCAACTCTTCCCAGCGTTGGCGCAGGGGGGGGCGTTGCGTCTGTAATGCGCGCAGAAAGCTATCGTGCATGGGAGCAATGATGCCAAAAGTTGTTGATTTCGGCTCCGCGTAGATTGCTCAGGCATAACCGCATCTTGACTAAGTTGAGCAACAATAGGTGCGCAGTCTCGAGTAACCCGAATGCCTTGGTTACGAGGCGGGACAGAGGCATTCAGATTGCCGTCTTCGCAAGAAATGCGTAGGGCAAAACAACCTGCGCGGAGACCATTTGGCTGGATCAGCGTAAGTTGATGACCACGTTTACATCCATTCCTTGCCGCATATGTCTGTTATCCCTCTGACCCTCACGATTAGCCTCTGTTTGGTTTTCACCTTTGTGCTGTTTTTCCTTCGGGAGCATAGTCGCCAGCGTTTCAGTTCGGCCGAAAGTGATGCCCTTCTTCCCTTGGCGGATGAGATTCCTCGAACGGTTAAATCCAAGTCAAAGTCAGTCCGACACCCGCATCACCATGGCGAAAAAGACCACGTCTGCGGATGCAAGACCGGCGAAAGACCACCTTGCAGTGGCTGCAAGCGGATCACTCAATCCACGGGTGCTTAATCCTGGCTTCATCCGTCCCCGAATTCCCTGATTTTTCTCCATGTCATCTCGAAACGTAACGATCGAATATAACGACAAAGTTGTCCGCCAATTCATGATCGCCTCCATTGTCTGGGGTGCGGTCGGTATGTTGGTGGGCGTGCTTATCGCGTCCCAGCTGAATTTCTTTCAGCTCAATTTCAGCACCTCGTATTTGACCTTCGGTCGATTGCGTCCGCTCCACACTAACGCGGTGATCTTCGCGTTGGTGGGCAACATGATGTTCGCGGGCGTCTACTACTCGACGCAACGTTTGGTCAAAGCGAGACTGGCGAGCGATTTCTTGTCGTCCCTTCATTTTTGGGCGTGGCAGGCGATCATCCTTTCCGCCGCGATCACCCTGCCTCTGGGCCTGACTCGCGGCAAGGAATACGCCGAGCTCATTTGGCCGATCAACGTCGCAGTGGCGGTGATTTGGGTGGTGTTTGCGATCAACTTCTTTTGGACGTTGGCCCGTCGCCATGAGCGCAGTCTCTACGTGGCGATCTGGTTCTACATTGCGACGATCATCACGATCGCGATGCTTTACATCGTAAATCACCTTTCGATTCCTACGAGCTGGACTCATAGTTACGGAGTCTTTGCGGGGGTGCAGGATGGCTTGGTGCAATGGTGGTATGGACACAACGCGGTGGCGTTCTTCCTCACCACGCTGATTTTAGGCATCATGTATTACTTCCTACCGAAAGCGGCGGAACGTCCGGTCTACAGTTACAAGCTTTCGGTGATCCACTTTTGGTCGTTGGTATTCGTCTACATTTGGGCAGGCCCGCACCACTTGCTGAACACGGCGCTGCCCAACTGGTTGCAGATGCTGGGGATGACTTTTTCACTCATGCTGTGGGCGCCATCCTGGGGGGGCATGCTCAATGGTCTCTTCACCTTGCGCGGTGGTTGGTCCAAGCTCCGCACGGATCCGGTCATCAAATTCTTTGCGGCCGGCGTGACCTTTTACGGCATGGCCACTTTTGAAGGCCCGTTGCTTTCCATCAAATCAGTCAGTGCCTTGGCGCACTACTCCGACTGGATTATTGGTCATGTGCACGCGGGGGCCTTGGGTTGGAACGGCTTCATGGCGGCGGGGATGTTCTACTTCCTCGCCCCCCGTTTGTGGAGCAAGCCGCTCCATTCGAAGTCTCTGGCCAACCTTCACTTTTGGTTGGGCCTCTTTGGTATCCTCATGTATGTCGCGGCCATGTGGACCTCGGGTATCACCCAAGGCCTCATGCTGAACTCCACCACGGAAGGCGGCACGTTGCTGACGTATCCTAACTTCTTGGATACTTTGAACGTGATTCGGCCGCTGATGCTCCTGCGAGTCGTCGGAGGAGGACTCTACTTCGCGGGGTGGTTGGTCATGGCTTACAATCTCTACCGCACGGTGAAAGGTGCGGATGCGGTCAATGGCACGGTGAACATCGTGGTCGAAGATGATGTGCCGGAAAACGAACGCCCCCTCGGTGCGGTCGTCACGCTGTGGAATCCGCCGGTCATCTTTTCGACCTTGGGCACGGTGTTTGTCTGCGTTTGGTTGTTCGGTGGTCCGGTCTTGCAAATCATCGGTATCGTCGGCGCCGCCCTCTCCGTCATTGTGGCTTGGGCGCATTTCGAATCCCGCGGCAAGCGTTGGGCGGCTTGGTATGATCGCCTCTTGGTCAGTGCAGCTCCGTTCACCGTCCTAGTGGTGATTGCGGTGGCGATTGGCGGATTGGTGCAAATCATTCCCGGTATCGTCAGTCACCAGGCGGCCAATGTGGAGGACCGCCTTCAGATTCCCTACACCCCGTTGGAATTGGCGGGGCGCGATATTTATGTGGCCGAAGGGTGCTACAACTGCCACTCGCAGATGATCCGCACATTGGTGCCCGACGTCATGCGCTACGGGGACTATTCCCGCCTCGGCGAGTCGATCTATGACCACCCCTTCCAGTGGGGATCTCGTCGCACCGGGCCCGATCTGGCCCGAGTGGGAGATAAGTATCCAGATTCGTGGCACTTCCGCCACATGGAAGATCCGCGCCAGATTTCCGCTGGATCCAATATGCCGCCTTATCCGTGGCTGATGGAGGACGACACGGACGTGGCTGCGTTGCCCTCGAAACTCTCCGTGCAACGCACATTGGGTGTGCCTTATCCGGAAATGACACCGGAGGAAATCCAGGCCAAAGTGGATGCTCAAGCCGCCGTGATTGCTGCCAGTCTCAAGGCTGAAGGGATCTACATTGCGCCGGAGAAAAAGATCGTGGCGTTGATCGCCTACCTGCAGCAGCTCGGGCATTTTGAAACGGTAACGCCTCAGACGGCGAGTCGATGAATCCTCCAACCTTTAACTTCTGATCAATTATGTTTAGACGCCTCTTCATTGAAGACTGGACGATGATCTTCACGCTCGTCGCCTTCGTCACCGCCCTGTCGATTTACGTCACGATTTTCTATCGGACCATGCGGATGCGTTCCGCCCAAACCGATCGACTCGCCAACTTGCCGTTCGTGGATGAACCCAATGTCGACGGGAAAAAACCTGCTTCCAAACAGCCATGAGTGACTCCGATAAACTGACCCCTCCTGTCGAAGGTAGCGTGCGCAAGCATGTTTACGACGGCATCGAGGAATACAATAAGCGTTTGCCGAACTGGTGGTTGTTCACCCTCTACATCACCATCGCTTTCTCGATCGCCTACTGGTTCTATTATGCTCAATCGGGATTGCCGGAGGAGGACGGAGACCGGGTCGAATCGGAAATCGCTCGAATTGAAGCCGAGCGCATGAAGACGAGCTTTGAACTCAACGACGCCAACTTGTGGGCCATGAGTCAGCAGTCAGTGATCACCGACGAAGGCAAGGCTACTTTCAATTCGCTCTGTGCGGCTTGTCACTACACGAGCTTGAAAGGTAAGTCCGAAAACCCGGCGGCGATCGGTCCCGATTTGACTGACGAAGAATGGATCCACGGGGCGGCACCGATGGCGCTTTACACGGTCGTCGACAAAGGAGTGCTGGAAAAAGGCATGCCGACGTGGGGACCGGTCCTGGGCGCGGAAAAAACGGCTGCGGTGGTGGCCTACATCCTGAGTTACCATCAGGCGCCCTAAGGGTGATTTCCGGAATTTGTGGGGGCGGGTCTCGCACCCGAACCACAATTGAGTTAACTAAGCATCATGCGTTCTCCCGCTCAGCGTCCAAGTATCGATTCTGTCACTACTATCAAGGATGATGGTTCGCGGTTCTTCCTGCACCCTGCCGATGTGCGAGGGTTTTTCAGTCGGCACCGTAAGTGGACCGGTCTTTTGCTGATCGGGATCTATTTG
>CAXBOL010000510.1:0-4354 GCA_963977295.1 uncultured Opitutaceae bacterium | reverse complement strand
ATCCGGCGGCACGCGTTTTCTCGAAGACGAAATAGTCGATCGGATTACCCTGATAGGATTCGGGAATGGTGGGTTTCTGCACGGGGCGGAAAGCCCAGATGTCTTCCGGTTGGTAGCGGCGATAGGTCCACTCTTCGGATTGTCCGCCGCTGGTTCGCACGATTTGTCCGTCTTCGTTGTGAGTTTCGGACCACTCCTCCTCGCGAAATCCCTTTTGCGTTTCGAGTGACGGCCACACGGCCCCATGCGCGATCCACTTTTCAATAATAGAGATTTGAGAAGCGGTCAGGCGGTCGTTTTCCTTCGGGGGCATTTCCAGATCAGGATCGGCCCACTTGATGGCGGTCATGATGATGCTTTCCGCCGGCGATCCTGGCACAACGACGTCGCCGTAGCCGTCGCCGCCGAGGAGGAGATCGTCACGAGTCAACATGCTCAGACCGCCCTCGATTTCGTCGGGATCGTCGCCATGGCAGGCGAAACACTTGGCCTTGAGAATGGGCATCACCTTGAGGGCAAAGTGACGCTCAGCCTCGATTAAATCGGGGGCGCTGGCGTGGGTAACATTTATCGAGCCCAGCAGCCCGATGGCGGCGATGAGGGGAGCAAACCTAGGGTTTTCCATGCGCATAAATTTCGGCGATTTCTTCGTCGGTGAGAGGGGCGGAAAAGAGAGCGAATTCATCCATGCTTCCGTTCAAATTCCGCACCGCAAAATGGGGGTCTTCCCTAATCGGTAGATCCCAGTTGCCAATCGACGCTGCTCCGATGTTCACGTTTTCCACGACGTAGTCTTCCGGCATGGTCTCCCGGCTAAGGGGGGCTCCATTGAGGTAGTGAGTGACGCGGCGTTGATCGACATCGTAGACGGTGGCGAGCATGAGCCATTGGCCACTGAGAGACTGATGCCAGAATGGCGGGGAAAAATAGATGTGCTTGTCTCGTTCGCCTTTGGTGCGATCGACCCCTTCTCGTTTTTTGACGGAGAAGAACATGCGTCCGTCGTCCATGATCTGCCAATGGGGCTCGTGAAGTTCGTGTCCGTCGGTGAGAAACAGGGAATTATACCAGCGATCGAGACTGTTGATTTTAACCCAAGTCATGAGGGTAAGGGAGCGATACTCTCCTGGCACCACCACCCGCACGCGGCTTCCGGTGGGGCTGAAATCGAGGGCTTGCGCCGCATTCCCCCAGCGATCTGAAGCGGGGGCCGCGCCGACAACGGCGCCTTCACCCACGACCTCGGATGTTGCCCGGTTGTCCAGACGTCGACTCCATTGTTGCGGAGCGGCCATGCGGTAATAGGCAACGAGACGGGGGTCGTGTTGCAGTCTGGCACTGAATTGCAACCAATGCTCACGGCGGGAGGTCCGGTCCTGCACGAGACGTGCGGTGAATTCGTCGACGCCAATAAATCCCTGCTCATCGGCGGGTCGGTCAATGAGCGTGGAGGATTCATCCCAACTGAGTGCCTGTCCCTGACCCAAATGGTGCATGGCCGCGTTCTGCGGGTGCCATTCGACTTCACCATCGAAGACGTGCACTTCGGAACGACCGTCGGCGACGTTCACGGCAAACTCGGTGCCAAGATCAACCACCTGACCATCGGGACTTTGCAGTTGGAATCCATGGGCGGCTTCCGGCACCCGGGCGCGAATGCGGCCGGAGGAAACGATCATCTGCATGGGGGAAACGATTTCGAATTCGGCTGCGCCTTCGACCACCAGACTGACGCCACTGAATAGCTCGATTTGCGCGATGCCCGAATCCAATCGCAGCGGGCCCGCCGGTAATAAGGCGCCGACTCGCATGGCCTCGGCATGGCTCCAAATCGTGTCTGATTCGCCGACCAGCAGGCCGAAACCGCGGGCATTCTGCTCCACGGCGGAGGCCACGATGGGAGCCTCCGTGGACTTGCTCAGATACCCGCCTAAAGTAGCGAGCGAGAGGGCGGCGGCGGCGGCCATTCCGGCGGCGATCCAGCGCGTTTTGCGCCAAAAGGAGGAGGCCGATCGATCGATCAAGGCAGGGCCAAACGTGCGCGCTTCGGCTTCCAACATCGCTCCTAGGGCGAGGCGGTCGTAATACTCCCGTCGCGCCGCAGGATTGACGCTGAGCTCGGCTTCGATGCGGAGAAAATCGGACTCCGGTAGGGCACCATCGATCAGTCCGTCGATGAGCTCGCTGCGCTCGCGCCGGGTCAAAGGGAAACCTCCGCTTGCTCGCTCAAGCCTTTGTTGATGCAGAGGAGTAGCGCGCTCCGGAGTCGAAATAGCGTGACTTTTAACCCGCCGACGCTGCGTCCATTGCGGGTGGCGTAATCCTGTAACGTGCCGGCCGTGGCGTAGCGGTGCAGGAGGAGTTCGCGATCGGCCGGTCGCAGTTTTTCAAGGCAGTGTTTCAGCACTTCATGCCGGTGTTCGATCGTGTCCGAGTGCCCGGCGAGTTCGTCGGCCATGGTCTCCTCGAGCTCGTCACTGAACACCAACATTGAATCGCGGGCCTGACGCTTGCGGTAGTTGAGCACCTCATAGCGTGCGATGGCAAAGGCCCAGGCTTTGAAGTTGGTGCCGATCTCGAACGTCTCGCGTTTCTTCCAGATCAAGGCGTTGGCGTGCTGAGCGACGTCGGCCGCGGCTGAATCCCCGGGGAGCAACGACTGGATGTAGATGCGCAGTGGAAGCTGAATCGCAGTCAGCGACTCCACAATTTTACTCTCGTGTTCACGCGCGTTCATCGGGGTATGCCCTTAAATGCCGGAAATCGGGGAAGGTTAACCATCGAGGTTGAAATTCAATCGAGGGCGAGGGGTTGTGGGCTGCGCAGATAGCTGAACAAGTCCCGCAACGCCGTGTCCGTGAGACGGTGGAGGAGTCCTTCCGGCATGAGGGAACGAGGCTGCAACTCGATGGATTTAATCTGTTCGCGATCCAGGATGACTTCGCCTCCTCCCACGATCCTCAAGCCAACGATGTCGAGATCGTCGCGCGTCAAGAATCCGGAGAGGACACGCCCGTCGGCCGTCTGCACGGTGACCATTTCATAACCACTTCGGATTTCGGCGTTGGGTTGCACAATGGCCAGCAGGAGCGCGTCGGTTTGATCGCGTTGGTAGGAGGTCAGGTCGGGACCGAGCTCGCCTCCTTGATTAAACAACGTATGGCACGCGGCGCACCGTTGCTGAAAGTGAGTGCGACCTCGTTCCGGGTCGCCACCCCGGGGACGCAATATCTCGGTGACGCGAGCGATTTCCTGTGTGGATTCGGCGGAGGTAAGCGGTGCATTTTGGCCGAAAATCGTTTTAATCAACGGCGTCAAGGCGGGGTCGTCGTAGCGGCGTAGGTTGTCGACCACGCTGGGGGCGACCGAGGATGTTACCTCCTGAGTTTGACCGAGATGATGCAGCCACAGCCGGGCCCAACTGAGTCGGTTCGACAGTAGGGTGTGCGCGGCTTCAAGGGGGGCGCCGCTTAGGCTGCCGTTCTCTGCGAGGGCGATGAGCTGCGTGGCCACGGCAGGCTCATCGAACAGTTGTAGCGCCCTGAGGGCGGACAACTGTATGTCTGGATCGGTTCGGGCCAATTGCCGAAACAGTTCGTCGCGGGCGGCGGGCATCTTCATCTCCCCGAATACGTCGAGAATGCGAAGGGAGATCGCGGGATCGGTGTCAGGAGCAGACAAAAGTCGGAGTGCAACGGGGAGGGTGTCGGTCGGCGCGAGTCGAAGCCGGAGTGAAATTGGACTGAACCCACCGGCCACGAGTGCCGTGGTCAATTCGCGGGGCAGTCCGGTCATGGAACGCCCCTGATAAGCCTGCTCGAAACCCTGAATGAGGGAGCGACGAATTTCGGGGACCTGCACTTGCTGCAGAACGTCGGCGCAGCGAAGCAGGTCCGCCTGGGAACCAGCCACGGCCATGCGACGCATCATGAAATTGGCCAGCGCGAGCGGCGGTCGAGAGGCAGGGGAGGTGACCAGTCGTTGGGCCAGCTTAAGGAAGAGATCGGGCGAGGCGGCGTAGAGCGGTTCGATGCCCCACCACATCATCCGATCAAGTTGCGGCGATCCAGTGGCTGATTCATTGCCCAACATCAGGACAAAAATCCCGTAGGCGTCCGGTGGGGCCAAGCGTCTCGCACTGGCGGCGAGCTGGCTGAGCACGTCGAGGTTTTTTTCGTCCGCGGCGAGGCTTTGCAAGGCGCGGAATTCATTGGCGTTTACCTGACCTCGATCGCCGAGCAACCGGACCGCCCATTGCCGCACCGTAGGATTCTCGTGCCGCGTGGCGGTGATCGCCGTGGCGGGATCCAGCGCATCGCAGCGGTTCAACGCCCAGAGGGCCTCGAGTGCGAGC
>CAXBOL010000509.1:0-4356 GCA_963977295.1 uncultured Opitutaceae bacterium | reverse complement strand
CCGTCCCTGCAGCCCCGTTTCGCTCGGCACGGTTTCACCGACTTTGGCGGCCGCCTGTGCCACCAAAAACTCAATGGGCGTATCTGCGGGCGGCTCCGGGTCGGGCAGACTGGAGGCTTGGGCCCGCAATCGGCGTGCTTCCTCGGGCCAGCCCAGTTGGTCGTAATTGTCCGCCAACTCCCGCAAGATCTTCGCATCCGGGTTACTCGCGGCCCGTTGCTCGAGCTCACTCACGGCCCAAAGTCTTTCAATGTGTTCCTGCGATTCGCTCATAAATTATCCTTCTGCGGGACCCTGCGCGGGAACGCAATCGGCATTCGTCACCGACTCGCTCTCCGCCCCTTGACTCAACAGCAAGGCCCGCCGCACCGCGGCACTCAATCGGCCCACCGAGAGCGGCTTGATCAAATATGCCAACACCCCCAACTCTGCCGCCTTGGTGCGGTAGGCGGGCGACTCCCGGGTCGACACGATGACGGTCGGCATCCCCCGCCAACGCGCGTCGGCTCGCATCGCCGTCAACAGCTCGAAACCATTCATCCGCGGCATCTCCAAATCGGTGATCACCATATCAAAATTGCCGCCCGCCAAGAGCTCCAGCGCTTGCTGCCCATCCACCGCCGTCACGACCTCCAACCCGAGCCCTTCCAATTGCCGCGTGGTCAACATACGCAAACTCGGCGAATCATCGACCACCAGGGCCCGATTGCGTTTGACCGCGCCATCCGCGCCGGAGGGAGCCGACGGATCCGATGCTGCCACTTCCGATTTCGGCAGCAGCGGCAACGTCACCAACTTGGCCACATCCACCACAAAAACCACTCGCCCCTCACCCGTGAGGGTCGCACCGGAAAAACAGGGGTGCCGGCTCAGAATTGCACCCAGCGACTTCACCACCACGTCCAATTTTTCGTCGGTTTTGTCCACCGCCAACGCCCACCGAATTGATCCCGCCCGCACGATCACCGCCTGCGTGGCAATCTCCTCCTTAAGGCCCAACACTTGCGCGACATGACATCCCGGTATCGGCACCCCGTCGGCCAACACCAAGCGCACCTCGCCGTCATGCTCTTGCCACTGGGCCCCGGCAAGATCGACGACTTGCTCGACCAACCCGAGTGGCAGCCCCAGCATCTGCCCCCCACTTTGCACCAACATGATGCGATCCACGGCCAAACTCAGCGGCAACGACAACTCGAAAGTGGTCCCCACTCCCGGCTCCGAACGCACCTGCACCGTGCCCCCGAGTTGGGTGATTTCCGCGCGCACCGCATCCAAGCCGACCCCGCGTCCCGCCACGCTGTCCGCCGACTTGGCCGTGGATAGTCCAGGACTGAAAATCAACGCCGTGCAGGCTTGGTCATCCACGGTTTCATCGGCGCCCACCAACCCACGATGACGGGCGGCTTCGAGGATGGCTGGATGATTCAACCCCGCGCCATCGTCGCTGATTTCGAGCAAAATACGTCCGGCCTCCGCCCGCCCCCGAACCGTCACGCGTCCGGCGGTCGGTTTGCCCGCAGCCGCACGAATTTCGGCCGACTCAATCCCGTGCGCCACGGCATTGCGCACCAAGTGTAATAATGAATTGAATACGTGATCGAGCACGAGTTTGTCCAGCCGTGTATCGCCGCCTTCGGCCCGATAATCGATCGCCTTGCCTTCCGTCTCCGCCGCGTTGCGGACCGTCCGTTCCAGGCGACGCCACACCTGCGCCAACGGCACCATGCGCGCCTGCGTCACTTCGTCCTGCAACTCCTGCGTCAGTCGCGTAAACTGGAACGCCTCTTCCGAAAACGAGCCCAAGTGACGCGCAATCTGACCGGTCAACACCCGCGCATCAGCCGCGACCTCACCCAGCGCCCGCGCCAACGTCGCCGCATCCACCTCGAACTGACCGTCCGCCGCGCCGTCATCGGCCGCCCCTTCCAAGCGCGCCAACGCCCGCGGACCCACCTCAGCCAAGAGGCGATCGAAATGCTCATGCGCCAAACCCAAGTCCGACCGCAGCGTGTTCACTTCGCGGAGTTTCCGACTCAACCGGTGACGATTGACCAACAACTCGCCGGCCAAACTCATCAATCCGTCCAAGCGTTCGACTTCGACGCGAATCGTCGGCGCGCTCGCCACCGGTGCGGCGCCCTCGCCCTCAGCCTCGTTTTCTTTTCGAGCCCGCTCTTCCACCTTCTCTGCCTTGGCCGAAGCCGGGACTGGAGCGGCCTTGGCACTGGCCACGGTCGCGGCATGCGGCCAGTCCACGATGTCGTCCACCAATTGCGCGCCGACTTCGTTGGTCCATGATAGACGTGCGCCCGCACCCGAAGAAACAGCCGTCCGCAGTTGATCCACCGTGTTGAGCACCAAGGACGACACGGCACTGGCCTCACTGCCATGGATGCGTCCTTCCACTTGGTCCTCCAAGACGTCTTCCAAGTAATGTAACACGCGGCCCACCGCCGCCCAGCCGACCGAGTTGGCCGCCCCTTTTATCGCATGCGCCAGCCGATAAACTTCGCGTAAGGCCTCCGTCTCCGAGTCGGAGGCTTTTTCCCACCGCAACATCGACGACTCCATTTGATCAAAGGCCTCCAACGCCTCCTGCGTAAACGCGGCCACGATATCGGAAGGCACGTCGTCGATTTCATACTCGGGCGGCTCCTCCGTGACCCGATGCGGAACCACCGACTCGACGGACGGCACTGCCGCCGCGGCCTCCTCCGGCCGGGCCACCGCAGATTCTGGTTCGACCTCGGGGGGCGAGGTATCCGCAGGCAACGCCGCCTCGGGCACCGCTGGCGGGGTTTCGGGCGCTGGCGGTTTTTGTGCTTCAGGCACGTCTTCCGCCGATTCCGCCAACGCCGCAAGTGCCGCCCGCTCCTGCGCTGCTTCCAATTCTACGATGGCCTGCAATTCCACGACGGTCTGCGGCCACTCCACCGGCGGCACCCAGCCTTCAATTCCCGCCAAAAATGCCTCGGCGTCGACAACCCGCTCCGGTTGCCCAAAATTCGGATCCAATCCTTCGCCCGACTCGTCCCCGGACAGGTTGAAGTCGCGGTCACCGTTTTCCATCGCGGCCAGAAATTCATCCGCCTCCAGCTCCACCGTCGCACTATCCATCCACTCTGCAAACGGCAGGGCGTCGTCGGGTAGATTCAGCACGTCTTTCAACCCTTCCCATGCCTCGGCTCTGGCGTCCTCTTCGGACCCATCACCCAAGGCGACGGCGTGTTGCCGCCAGGCGGTGGCGAGCGGGGGTAACTCCACCTCCCATTCACCGCGCTCGCCGGTATCGATCAGCTTGCGCTTGAGTGCGAACCACGCCTCCGCCAGTTCCGGATTTCCTTCCGCCCGAGCGACGATTTCACCCGCCGCCACCACCGCCAACGCCTCGGCATACCGCTCGGGTTCGACCAGCAGCGATTCAATCAAATCCCCCACTCGCGAAAGATAATCCAAGCTGTCGAAACTCGGCAGTGACTCAACCATGGGAAGCCCTCCTCGTGCTCGACCTGACGGCGATCAAAGTTCGGTTCATCCGGCGCCCTTCTTAGTCGACTTTGTAACGAGCGACTTTTTCCGCCGCCTCATCGACGAGTTGTTGCAACCGCACCGCCGCCGCCACTCTCGCTTCGCGTTCGGCCTCGTGCGCGGCGTCTTCCACGGGATCGGCTTCCGCCTTTTCCGCGGCCATTTGCGCCGCGTGTAACTCGCTCACCACCCGCTGGGCCACGCCCAATTGTTCGGTGCCTTCGCCCGCAATTTCCTGCATCAACGCCGCTGCTTTCTTGGCGGCATCGCGAATCTCGATCAGCGCCGTTTGCGCCGACACCAACTGTTGGGTGCTCACTTCCGCCGACTCGTTTTGAGCTTCGAGGGCTGCGACCGATTCGCCGGTCTCGGTCTGCATCGTTTCGACGCGTTGATTGATTTCCTGCGCCGCTTGCAGGGCTTGTTCGGCCAGCTTGCGCACTTCTTCGGCCACGACCAAGAAGCCGCGTCCCGATTCCCCTTCATGGGCCGCTTCGATGGTCGCGTTCAGCGCCAGCATGTCGGTTTGAGTAGAGACTTGTTTGATCGTATCCGCGAGGGGTGGGATCTCGGCCGCGCGGTTGCCCATGCGTTGCAACTGCTGCATTCCGGCCGTCACCTGAGCCCGCATCGCTTCCATGCGACGAGAGAGACTTTGCACCGCCGCGGTCGCCGCCGTCACCGCCCGATCGGCTCGGCTCGCCACTTCGTCAGACGTCGTGGCATTCAAGCAAACCCGATCAATGGTCGCCGCCATTTGTTGCACCACGGCCGCGGCTTTCGCAATTTCCGTCCGCGGTTTCATCGTCGGCTTAGCCGTCGGGG
>CAXBOL010000508.1:0-4357 GCA_963977295.1 uncultured Opitutaceae bacterium | reverse complement strand
GAGTGGCGGCGACCGCAGCAATCGCGTGGTCGCGGCGGGATACAACGGGTTCTTACCGGGCACCCCGCACGTTTCCCGGGTGCGAGAGGGCCATGAACAAGCGACGGTGCACGCGGAGCAAAATGCGGTGGCAGATGCAGCGCGACGAGGGAGCTCCCTGGAAGGATGTATCGTTTACGTGACGCATTATCCGTGCATCAATTGCGCTAAAATACTGGCCGCAGCCGGCATTGTGGAAATCCGTTACCGGGAGGATTACCACAACGACGCGATCGTGGGTCCATTGCTGGCTGATGCCGGCGTAAAGATTACAAAATTGTGACGGCACTGAGGCGGATTATTTTGAATCGATGAGAACCCGAAAGAAAACGTGGGAGAGTTTGGCCGGGTCGCTTTTGTTAGCGCATCCGACTCTACAGGACCCAAATTTCCGAAAAACGGTAATTTTATTGTCATCGCATGATGAAGAGGGGGCCATGGGGATCGTTCTGAATCGACCTACGGGAAAAACGCTGGGCGACATCGATGGAGCGTTTGCGCAGGGCGAATTGGCGCAGGTGCCACTCTTCGCGGGAGGGCCGGTCCAGGCTGATCGGTTGGTGATTTGCGGAATCGGCATCTTAGGCGATGGCGAAGGATTGCGGCTGCACTTTGGCATGGAACCGCATGCGGCCGAATCGTTATTGCGCGAGCAGGGCGACGAGATGCAGGTGCGGGCCTTTGTCGGGTATTCCGGCTGGACCGCGGGCCAGCTGGAAAATGAACTCAAACACGACACCTGGGCCCTCAGTCAGATTCCGTCGGATCTGCTCGACTACGCCCAAGACGATGCTTTGTGGCGGGGCGGGATTTTACGGGGCGGGTGAGCCGGACGATCCGGAGTTGAATTGAAGGAGTTCCCGACGGTAACGGCAGGGAGCAGGCGGGTCGGGCTAGATACCCAGAGCGGTGCGATAGATTCGGGGAACCCGTTTGGTGACCGAGCAAAGCGTTTCCCACGGCACGGTGTCGGCCCAAGCACTGAACTCCACGACATCAATTTCGGCGTCGTTCTGGCGTCCTACCAGCACCACTTCATCGCCGGATTCTACGTTCGGTAGTGCACTCACGTTCACGATGGTTTGGTCCATCGTCACCCGGCCCAGAATGGGACAGCGTTGACCGCGAATGAGCACCTCGCCTCGGTTGCTGAGCAAACGATTGATGCCGTCGCCGTAACCTCCCGTAAGAACCGCAATGCGGGCTTCACGCGGAAGGCGATAAGTCTGGCCGTAGCTGATGGCGGTGCCGGCGGGTAGCGTTTTTACGAGTCCGACCCGAGTGTGAAAACTGAATACGGGTTCAGCCGAAACGTCCGCCAATAACGAACCACGCCGGGGGAGCACGCCAAACTGCAGAAGGCCGATGCGAACCGCATTGAAAGGACCGGCTCGTTCGATCGTTTCCAGCCCGGCGCTGTTGTCGGCATGAATCAGTAGTTCACTGGGATTCAGATGGGGGAACCCAGCGAGGGCGGTGCGAAACCGTCGACGTTGTTCGGCCGTAAAGGCCGGATCGTCATCCGAGCTCGGATAGTGCGTGTAGATGCCGGCGAGGCGGAGGCGGGTTGCGCCGCGAATGGCGGCATAAACCGCAACGGATTCTTCATGCCAGACGCCGGCACGACCCATGCCGGTGTCGATTTTTAGGTGCACCTTGACGGGGCGGTTGGCTTTAATCGCAGCGCGTTCAAAGCGGTTTACTTCGTCGACTGAAGAGATCGTGACGGTCACATCATGTTGCGGCACGTAGTCGTCTTCATCCGGCACGAGCGGACTCAGGAGCAGGACGGGCCAGCCTGGACCAATTTCGCGCAGGGCGATAGCTTCGGCGAGGGTGGCAACGGCGAATAAGTCTGCGCCCGCATGCATCAGACGGGCTGCGACTTGGTGGAGTCCATGGCCGTAAGCATCGGCCTTCACGACGGCCACGTAATTGATGTGGTCGGGGAGGGAAGCGCGAATACGTCGCAGGTTCCGCTCCAATGCGGCGAGATCGATCTCAGCCCAGCAGCGCAGGGGGAGTTGAGCGCGAGGGATCATGCCGAGGTGTTGGGGGCCCGATGCACCGCCGGGGTCCATTGCACAAACGAGGGATTTTCGTGGAGAAACGCATCGGGTTCGGGGGCTTCCCGGAATAGTGGCAGTGCGCTTAAATCGCCCGTAAGGCGTTGAGGTTCGTAGGGCACGATGGAGGGAGGAGGTTGAGGCGTTGCGCTCCATTGCCGGAATCCCGCCGGGGTGATCAAATCTGAGGAGGGCAGGTCCCCGGTCGGGACGCGTTGGAGCGCTCGCAGCGAACCGTCGGGTTCCACTCCGGTAGCGTGCCAACTTTGGCGACGGGCATCGCAAATTGCCGTCAGGTCGGGGGATCCGTGGGCGGTTGCGACCAACTCGAGACTTCGGTAAGAATAAACCAGGCGAGGGTGGAGCGCGACCCACGTCCGTAAAGCCGTGGCGACCGTGCGAATGCCCAGAATGGACCCGGGACCTTCGCAAAAGACAAAGGCGTCCGCGGCATTCGGCGACACGTCCAGCTCTGTCAGGGCGGCGTAGATACCCGAACTGGCCTCGCTATTGATTGAAATCCAACGTGGAGCTTGGTCTCGTCGGACCCATCCCGCTCTCACAGAAGCGGAAGCCGCATCGAGAAGCAGGATGGTGGCGTGTTGGCGGAGAATGGTGTCGAACGAATGCACGGTAAAGTAGTGCTGACCAAAAGTCGGGATTCGTTGACCTGCAAGCGTGGGTTGGAGGGGCGGCCCGAAGGCGTGGATTTAGAAGCTGTTATTTCAAACCGGGCTTTTGACGTGCGTTGACAAGGTGAACCCACCGATAGCTGATCGCAATCCGGCATTGACCGGGCGCAAAGCGACTCCGTAGGTTCTCCAATTCTCTCTACGAATCCATCACCAACATTTCAGTTGTGAACATCCAAACCCAAGACGTTTCCGAAACCCGCAAAAGCCTGGTTGCCTCCTTCGAGGCGGCCGAAATCGCCGCCGAGCACAAAGCGGTGGTGGGTGAATTTATCAAAGTAGCTCGTATTCCGGGTTTCCGTCCGGGGAAGGCTCCCGTCGCGATGGTATCGAAGCGCCATGCGAAGGATATCCTCGAAGAGTTCCGCAAGCGCGTGGTAACCAAGGCCTACCGCAGCGCGGTGGAGGAGTCCAAACTGGAGGTCGTCAGCGTCATCAATGTGGAAGAGGGAGAAATTAATCCTGACGCCGAAGCGACCATCACGGTGACCGTCGATATCCAACCCCAATTTGAGCTGCCGGAATACGAAGGTATACCGACCACCACTGAGCCTACGGATGCCACCGAAGACGAAGTGGAAAAAACGATTGAGCAAATGCGGGCGGAACGGGCTGACTTTAAAGTCGCGGAACGGGCGGCGGCAAAGAGTGACTACGTCAAACTCTCCTACGAAGGGTCGGTGGACGGACAGCCGATCCTTGAAATTGCACCAGACAAACAGGTCTACGGCAAGGTCCCGCAGACGTGGGAAGAGGTCGATGGCGAAAACGAAGGCCTCATTCCCGGCCTGGGCAAGAATTTGGACGGCCTCAACGTCGGCGACAAAAAGGAGGTAAGCGTCTCTTTCCCAGCTGACTTCACCGCCGTGCCCGCTCTGGCCGGTAAAGACGCCGTCTATGCCATCGAAGTGTTGGAAGTTCGGGAAAAAATCCTGCCGGAAATTGACGAGGAATTTCTGAAAGCGCATCAAGCCGACGACTTGGATGGGCTGAAAACGAACATCCGCAACCATATCAAAATGCAAAAAGAGGGGCGCAATCGCTCCGAGCAACGCCGGCAGGTGACGGAATCACTCCTGAGCAAGGTTTCGATTTCAGCGCCAGAGTCGATGGTCGAAGGAGAAACCCAAAGCGTCATGCGTCAGCTCGTGAACGAAAACATGCGTCGAGGGGTTTCGGCGGAAAAGTTGGAAGCGGACAAAGAAGAGATCTACGACAACGCCCGCAAAGCCGCGATCACGAGAGTGCAGTCGCAGCTGTTGCTGGCTAAAATCGCCGACAAGGAAAAAGTCCGGGTGGAAGAGGCTGACATGAACCAATTCATTTATCAGCAAGCCATGCAGAGCGGACAGGCTCCGGACAAATTTGTGAAGGAACTGACAAAGAATCGGGATCAGTTGCGTTCCATTCAACAGTCGATCCTGTTCAACAAGACTCTTGATCTGCTGGTCTCAAAATCCAGCGTAACTGAAGCTGCTGCGGAGGCCTAATCAGGGCTTCGGCGGTTGGCCGTAACCAACCAAATATTTGTGAGCTCTTACTACGTCCCATACGTCATCG
>CAXBOL010000507.1:0-4375 GCA_963977295.1 uncultured Opitutaceae bacterium | reverse complement strand
TGATGATCGAGTTCGTGGAAATGGATGATCGGGCGGACGCTCAGGACCATGGAATGGTCGCTTAGGCTCATATGAGTGACTTCGACCTCCTGTTGAGCGTGGAGCGCACCGGAAAGCTTAACCCGGAGCGGCGGGGAAAATTTTGGTCGCGCCGATTCCGTCGCGAGTCTCAACGATTCGCGGTCCTCGTCTTCGAAAAGATCAAAAACGTTGAAAGGCAGATGCTCAGGCGAATTTAGAAGCGACCGGAAGGCTGGATTCGCGAAGGTGATTTTCTGGTCAGAATCAGCGATGATTAATCCGTCCGGACTGGATACCGCCCAACGCTCCAGCCTTTTGGCACGTGTCATTTGTTCGATTTTCCAAGTCAGCAGGGTCAGATCAATTGGCTGAGTCAGGACATCGTCGATTCCGAATCGGGTCAGCTGATGGTTCAGGTCAGCCGGAACGGGGGCGGTCACCAAACCGAGTAATGGCGGAAAGGATGTGCCCAAGGTTTCGCGAGCTTGGGCAATGTGGTGAGCTGATTCTGCGCTGGATTCGGCCACCGCAAAGATGACGACTTGAAACTCGCGCTTGGTGAGGTGTTCACTGAGGGCAGCCCAGTCTGAGCAGACTTCGACAGCGATGTCTGGCGAATCGAGCAGTGGGCCCCACAATTCCCGGAATGATGCCATCTCGCTCGTGACGAGGACTGAAGGCTTGGCATTCATGGTGGGGTAAAAATTGATTCAGAAAAGTTGGAGTTTCGCAGACTATCCGACTTTCAACTCCCCCGAGTGAGAACGCAAAACATTGCGAATAGGAGGATTTACCCAGACGGACCGGGTAGTTTTCCGAAAGGGGGGTGGGGTAATATGCCTACGAGAGACGCTCCTGAAACAAAAAGACCCAGAGAACCGAAGTTCTCTGGGTCAAATTGGGGGGTGGGCGTTCGCCACGCGCTCTTTCCCGAGTATCTACATTTGGCGCTCTCGCTTTCGCGGGCTGTAGACTTCCCGACGCCACTCCACACGGCATGCGTGGTTTTCGATCTCATGGCGGGATCGCTCCAGTCATTACTGGCCGGAGTCTATTGAGTGAGGCCTCTTTGCCCAGTTCGACTCGTCTCTGCCGAGACTAGTGGCGCTGGACCGGGTGCTGACGCGCTTGCAAGGGCGCATTTCGCGTCGGCACCGATTCCGTGGGGACGGCTCCAGCTTTTGACTGGACGTTGGCCCCATGGGACGGGTCTGACCTCTTACCTCTCAGGCTACCTTCTTCCTTGCAATGGGGTGACGCGGTTTTTCGCCCCGCCCCGTTACGAGATCATCGCGAGATTTGCCAAGCTCGCTTGATCTCCTGCGTTCCGATTTCGCTTTCGTTATCGCCCTGCGTTGGGGTGATGCCTTTTGACGGATTGCATTCCGTCCGAAATTGGATCGCAGACTGGCTTACCGTAGTAGCCGGAACCCTCTGGGTCACGGTATCAACATAGGGTTCGAAACTTCCCCTATGCGTAACTCGATTTGCTCGCGGTTTCTTAATTCGCGGCTCATCGCGCAGCTCCTGATTCGTGT
This sequence comes from uncultured Opitutaceae bacterium, assembly GCA_963977295.1. Taxonomy (GTDB): domain Bacteria; phylum Verrucomicrobiota; class Verrucomicrobiia; order Opitutales; family Opitutaceae; genus Actomonas. Next base: position 2,816 of record CAXBOL010000507.1, on the reverse strand, counting down.
GACTTCTGGAACGGGCACGACCCCGTCCAGAGGAGCTGGTGATATATGCCTCCCGCGGCGCAAGCGCGCTCAGCGTGAGGGGGAGGGTCGGACCAGCTCCGACTCCCCTTTCCCCGGTTGCCCGGGCGTATCCCAGTCCTCGCTTTCGTCGGTTTTTTTCATTTCGCCGTGCGCTTGACTGTTCTATCAATGAACGAGGAAGAACTTGGAAGATTTTTGCCGAAATGTCACGATTTTAATATCCACAAGTTATTCACCATCAGTGCTATGGTGAATAAACGGTGAATAACTTGGTGAATTACTTTTCGGTCCGTCGGCACGGCTTAAGCTTGTAACCCGTCCGGGGTTAATGAGGGTGCAATGCCTCCGCATGAATCCCTCCAATTTGCCCATCTACGAATTAGAATCCGCGCTCGTCTCGGGCTTGCGCGAATCGGGGCGTCTGGTGGTGCAAGCGCCGACGGGATCGGGGAAATCAACCCAGCTGCCGCAGATTGTATGGCGTCACGGATTTCTCGATACGGGACAGGTGGTGGTGTTGCAACCACGGCGTTTGGCCACCCGTATGCTCGCTCGTCGCGTTGCGTCGGAGATGGGGGAGCCCGTGGGACAAACGGTGGGTTACCAGATCAGGCTGGAAAGTAAGGTCTCGGCGAAGACCAAAATCCGCTTTGTGACCGAGGGCATTCTTTTGCGCCAGATGTCCTTTGATCCGTCGTTGCGGGGAGTGAATGTGCTCGTCTTTGATGAGTTTCACGAACGTCACCTCTACGGTGATATCACGCTGGCGCGGGCCCGGCAGATTCAAGCATCTAGCCGACCTGATCTTAAAATCGTGGTCATGTCAGCTACGCTCGATGTGGCGGGACTGGCTGAGTATCTCGCTCCGTGCGCAGTGCTGGAATCACGCGGGCGCAGCTTTCCAGTCGCGATCGAGTATTTGGCGAAGACGCCCCCAATTGATCGCGACGGAGTTTGGGAAGTGGCGACGCAGGCAGCAGTTGAAGCTGCCAGTCGGACGAGTGGGGATATGCTGGTCTTCATGCCCGGCACGTTCGAAATCGGTCGGACGGTCGAGGCGATGCAACGACATCGGGCCTTAAGCTCGTTCAAGGTGTTGCCGTTACACGGTGAATTGTCGCCCGAACGCCAAGATGACGCAATAGAGCGCAGCGAGAGTCGGAAGATCATTGTGTCGACCAACGTCGCGGAAACTTCGCTGACCATCGACGGCGTCACGGTTGTAATCGACGCCGGATTGGCTCGGCTGGCTCGATTCGATGCTCGACGGGGAATCAACACCTTGCTGATCGAAAAGATCTCGCGCGCGAGTGCTGATCAGCGGGCCGGTCGGGCCGGACGCACCGCGCCTGGGCTTTGCGTTCGGCTATGGACGGAACGTGATCATGGCGACAGAGCCGCGCAGGAATTGCCGGAAGTGCATCGCTTGGATTTGGCCGAGGTCGTGCTGACGCTTAAGGCGAGTGGAGTGACCCGAATTGATGAGTTTCCCTGGTTGGAATCTCCCGATCCCTTGGGTCTCCGCCGCGCGCAGCAACTCCTCGCGGACTTGGGAGCTTTGCAGTCCCAACGGAATGGCGAGATCACGGAAATCGGTCGTCGCATGCTGAGTTACCCCGTGCATCCTCGCTATGCCCGAATGCTATTGGAGGCGGAACGGCGCGGCTGCGTGCGCGGCGTGGCGCTGATGGCGGCACTCACGCAAGGGCGCGGCTTCCTGATCCGAGGCGTATCCAAATCGGTCGAACAAGCCCGGGAAGCCGCGCTGGGTGATGAACATCAAAGTGATTTTCTGCTGTTGATCAGAGCTTGGCTTTATGCGGATCAAAACCGCTACCAGCTTGAGGCGTGTCAACGCATCGGGGTGCATGCGCAGGCGGCAAGACAAGTCGGACCGCTCTTTGCCCAGTTTCTGAACATCGCCAAAGAAGAGGGACTGGAGGTGCGCAACGAAGACCAAGCGCCCGATGAGGAACTTTTAAAATGTGTGCTTGCCGGCTTCTCGGATCAACTAGGCATCCGGCTCGATCGGGGCACACTGCGATGCGATCTGGTGCACGGTCGCCGGGGCGTATTAGCTCGGGAAAGTGCGGTGCAGGACGCCAAGTTGTTGGTCGCAGGAGAAATCAGTGAAATTGAGGGACGGGGAGGGGAGGTCAATGTGCTGCTTTCGCTGTGCACTGCGATCGAGGAATCTTGGCTTAATGAACTATTTCCGGGTGAGTTGGTTGTCGATGAAATGGTGGTTTTCGACCCCGGTCCAAGGCGTGTGATCGTTAATAAAGTCCAACGTTTTCGCGACTTGGTTTTGGAATCAAAATCGACCTCGGCGGAACCTCCGCAAGAGGAAGCGGCCCGATTGTTGGCGGAACAGGTCAAGGCGGGCACCATCAAGCTGGGGGAATGGACTGAAGCGGTGGACGACTGGATTGTGCGGGTTAATCGCTTGGCCGAGTGGTTTCCCGAGTTGGAGGTTACGCCGATCACGGCCGGTGATCGTGACATGTTGGTCGAGCAGATTTGCTACGGAAGTTTCGGGGCCCGGGACCTGAAGGATAAACCGGTGATGCCCGTATTGAAACAATGGTTACGAGGCGAACAGTTGGCGGTGATGGATGATTATTTGCCGGAACGGTTGGACATGCCCAATGGCCGGAGAGCCCGGGTGCGCTATGGGGAAGAAGGCCCGCCAGTGCTCAGCGCGCGGATTCAGGAACTCGAGGGACTGTCGGATAGTTTCCGATTGGGCACCGGTCGCTTGCCGGTTAAATTTGAAATCCTCGCTCCCAATCAAC
>CAXBOL010000506.1:0-4377 GCA_963977295.1 uncultured Opitutaceae bacterium | reverse complement strand
GTAAACGACGTTGCCGTCGAACGTGCCGAGGTAGCTGTATGGGTTGCCACCCACCGCTTGGGTGGATTCTTGACCCAAGTAACGGGTCACGCTGACACCCGACACGAAGTTACCCAAGTCGGCATTGCGCCAAGAGTATTTACCCTCGAGGTCGACGTATTCCGTCGTTTGCAAAGCCACGTTACGAGGACCGACGTTCAGCAGTTGATCGATGATGACGCCACCCGGAGCGGTGGAGTCTGGCGACAAGGTGATACGATCGGAGAACACCGCATTTGGGTTGTCCGGTCCACCGTCTTGAGCCCAAGCGTTGACCACGCCCTGCACCGAGTAAACGATGAGGTTGGACTGCTCGATCTTCGCATAGTCAGCCGTGAACTCCAAGCCCGGGATCGCCTTGGGCGAGTAGGTCGCACCAATGCTGTAAATATCGGACTCTTCAGGGAGAAGGGCTTCACCGGAGCGTTGGGAACCGATGTAACTGACCGATACTTGGTAGAGGCGAAGCGGATCGCTGGCAGGGAAGCGAGGATCCACGATTTCCGGGAAAGACTCGAAACCAGGATTGTAGAGGTCCAACAACGAAGGAGCCACAAAACCTTGGGAGAAGTTAGCCCGAATGGTCAGTTCGTCTTCAATGGCGTGCCAACGGAGACCCACGGATCCCACTTTGGCTTGGAACTCATCTTGGTAATCTTCAAAGCGGTAAGCCAAGGTGCCCGAGACCGTGTCGGTGATCGGAACAGCCGTTTCACCGTAGACACCCATGACCTTACGACCACCTTCAGTGATACCGTCAGCGGCGTTCCAACCGATCGAACCGGAGAGCTTGATCGCGTCAGGCTTGCTGATCACGTCTTGCTTGCGGAACTCAACGCCGAGCACACCTTCAACCGAACCGGCGGGGAGCTCGAACAACTCGGTGGAGTTGAGCTTGAGGTCAACCACTTGAGTCTTGCTGTTCACCGCGGTGTTGGTGTCCACCTTGAGCTCATCGATGAGGCTCTGGGGATTGTAAGGCGCGTCCGGGTCAATCATGCCGCCACCGGGGGAGGCTTCCAAGATGTAGGAACGCGTGAAGTAATTGTAGTCAGCTGGCGTGTTGGTGCCTGAGTAGCTGCCTTCCAACTTGGCTTGATCGACACCATTGAGCTCTTTATCGCTGGTGGTCTCTTCCGAGTAAACCCAGCTGAGTTCGAAGCCTACTTTCTCGGTGATATCACCACGGAAACCAGCGACCAACCGGAACACGTCACGATCGACGACGTTCAAACGAGGCCCAAAATCGACGAAACGATAGAGGTTGTCACCGTAGTCGGAGTTGTCAGCCGCCGCAGCACCGAAGAGCTGCTGCAACCAGTAGTTCTTGGGATTGATACCTTGGTAGCTCGAGTAGGGCGAAGGAGCCAATTGGAACTCGGAATGCGTGTTGGCGTAGTTGACGTCGAAGAACATCTCGACGGTGTCAGTTACATCGTAGGTGCCGTTACCGTAAACGTTATAGCGCGAGTTCGGGTTCACCATGGTGGTGAAGTTTTCGAATGGGAAGCGGGAGCCGCCATCTTCCGGAGCCGAGTTGTCCCACGGGTGGAAATCGGTCAACGACTTGGCGACCGTCACTCCTGGCTTGAGCGTCCAGTTGGACACGCCGGTGGTGCCGTTCGCCGCGTTGATCAAGGTGCGGGCTTCATTGTAGAAGAAGAAGCGACCGGGATTGCCGTAGGTGGAGTTACCGCCACCCAGAGCGTATTCACGGTCAGGCGCATAGAGGCCGTTTTGCTCGTCCCAGCTGCCACCGAGGAAGAACTGGAAACGGTCACCCGTGCCACCGACGCTGAAGCTCGCGGACTTGCGAGCGACATCGGTGTCCATGGTGTTGCCGTAATAGACCGAAGAGGAGCCACCTTGAGCGTTATCCTTGAGGATGACGTTGATCACACCCGCAACCGCGTCGGTGCCGTAAACCACGGAACCACCGCTCTTGAGGATTTCGATCCGCTCGACCATCGCGAAAGGAATCGCATTGAGGTCAACCGCGGTGCCCGTGCCCGAAGGGGTCATACGACGACCGTTGACGAGAACGAGGGTGTTCTCACCACCGATACCGCGCAAAGCGATCGAGGACGTGCCGTTACCACCGTTAGTGTAGTTGGAGCCGATCGTGCCACCACCACCCGAGTAGGGCAGCTCGCGCATGTAATCGACAAGGTTGGTCGCGCCGGAGGCAGCGATATCGACGGAATCGAAGCTAATCGTCGGGAGCGCGCCTTCCACCGTGGCGGCGGACAGACGGGAACCGGTGACTTCGAATTTCTCGAGAACGACTTCTTCCGAAGAGGAGCCGGACGATGAGGAGGAACTTTGCGCATTGACGGTTAAACCGAAACTAGCGCTTAGGATAAGCGCCAGCGGCATCGCAAATCCCTTGGAGGGACGGATATTCATAGTTCGTGTAGTTGTGTTGTAGTTTTAAAACAAGATAAGGCGGTTACCCGCTGATAATCTTGCAGGCACGTAAACTCGCTAAGTTGAAATGCTCAAGAAATAAGTTTAACCGTAAATTAACCGGGTTGAAACCTATGTTTCGAGCGATTAGCGGAGACAGCGCGCCTAAATCGTCGCCAGAGCTAGCCTCGTGCCAAATCTTTCGCTATGAATAAAGCCCATGGAAATTTTTGAGATCGCCGAAGTTCTTCACCGAGCTGAGTCCTACCCCGTCGTGTTGGGCACCTTGGTCAGTGTAGAAGGCTCTTCCTATCGGCGAGCTGGAGCCCGACTGCTGTTGACGGCCCAGGACCAACGGTTGGGCTCCATCAGCGGCGGATGCTTGGAGAGTGATCTGACTCTTCGCGCTCGGCTCCTCATGTCGTCGACACGCCGAACCGACCTCGTCGAATACGATACGACCGGCGAAAACGACTTGGTCTGGGGAGTCGGCACCGGGTGCCACGGTGTCGTTCATATACTTTTGGAGCGGATTGAATCCATGCCGACTTGGGCGCAAGCCGTCTCGAAGTCTTATACCCAACGTCGCTCGACTCGTCTGGCGGTGGCGTGGGGGGGGCAACTCGGGTCAGCATTGGGCACCCGTTTGGCCGATCATGATGAATTACCCTCAGACGGGGTGCTGCTGAATCCCGTCCCCCCTCCCCTCCGTCTGGTGATCTTCGGGGCCGGTGACGACGCGATTCCCCTCACTGAACTCTGCCGCGACTTGGGTTGGATTCCGATCGTGATTGATCCGAGGCCGGAAATGGCCACGCCCCAACGATTCCCCGCCGCCCATGAGGTTCGGTGTATTTCCGCCGAAGTCGCTCCGACGCAACTCGATTGGGACGACCGGACCGTGGCGGTCATCATGACCCACCACTACCGCTATGACCTCCCGCTACTCCAGGTGCTGGGCAAGATGAATCTAACCTACCTCGGCCTACTCGGTCCCAAACAGCGCGGACAACGCCTGCTCCGCGATGCGGGATTACCCGGCGATTGCCCCCTGCACAGTCCGGTGGGCTTGGATTTGGGCGGAGACGGTCCGGCTGCCGTAGCGCTTTCGGTCGTCGCCGAGATTCAAGCCCACCTGCACGGGCGCACTGCGTCGAACCTCAATCAGCGGATCCGCTCGATTCATGCCGACTGACCCACCATCCTCCCCCCAGCGGCCCGCTCCGATCGGTTGCTTAGTTTTAGCCGCTGGCGGATCCCGACGTCTTGGCCAAGCCAAACAGCTGGTCACTTTCGAAAACCAAACCCTGCTGGAGCGAACCGTCGAAGCCGCCCTCGCGGTGCCCGCCCTCTGGCCCGTGATCGTCGTGATCGGGGCCGAAGCGTCCAGAATCCGCCCCGCGTTGACCCGCCATCCGGTCTTGATCGCCGAAAATTCGGCGTGGACTGAGGGAATCGCGTCTTCGCTGCGGTGCGGGTTGGATATGCTGGAACAGTTCAACCCGGCCATCAGTGCCACGCTGGTCACCCTTTGCGACCAGCCGCATATAAGTCCGCAAGTTTTCCAAAAGCTGGTCGCCACCCATGAGCAAACGGGAGCAACCCTCGTGGCCGCTCGCTACGACCACCACCCGGGCGCCCCCGCTTTGTTCGGCCGTAGCCATTTTAAGGCGTTGGCAGGTCTCACCGGTGACGAGGGAGCTCGAATCTTGTTCAAATCACTGCCAGCGGAGGCGATCACCACGGTCGATTTACCCGAACTCAGCCTCGACATCGATACACCCGAAGATTTGGCAAAACTGAACCCACTCCAGCGTTCGCCCTAAGACGAATCCTTCTGAGTGAGTGAAAACCCACTTGGTTCGGTTTTCGGGATCTGGGTCCCCCTCGTGCCTCATCCAGCCATGGAGTGGCTTGGGCAACAACGTCGGG
>CAXBOL010000505.1:0-4382 GCA_963977295.1 uncultured Opitutaceae bacterium | reverse complement strand
AAAATCTACCCACGACCCTCTACTCGAAAATCGGGGTAAGTGGGACACGCTCTAGATAGATCAGTCATTTCCCGCTATCCGAGGGTCGGCGTTAAAGTCTTCGGCAAATCGGTGAGTGGAATGGCAGGTCAAACGCATCCAAAAAAACACCCCGGCGGACTTTCGTCCAGCCGGGGTGCACACCTCTAACAATTAGCTTACAACCATGACGTAAGCAAATGGCCTAGAACTGACCACGGACACCAAACACGTAGTTGGCGCCATAGTTTTCCCGACGCCAGACCACGGGACGGTTACCATCTCTGGCTTCGTAAATCACGTGATCTTGGTTGGTGAGATTACGCGCCTGCACAAAGATCGTCAGGTCATCGCGGATGCGGTAGTCGAGACTACCATCCAATTTGAGCACCGCCGGACGATAACGCCCTTCGGTGCTGGTCCACGCGGCGTCATCGGCCCATACGCCTTTGATGCCGAAGCCAAACCGCTTGTAACGCCAGTCAAGACCACTGGAAATCACGTGCGGTGTAACTCCCGGTTGACGCCGACTGGCGTAAGCCCGGGTGTAATTGGCAAAGAATGACGTGCCCTGCAGGAGACCAGGCAGGAAGGTCAGACTTTGGCGGTAAGAGAGCTCGAGACTGCGGAAACGGACGGCTTCCGTGCTGTTGCGCGTGGTGCGCACCGTGTAGTTTTCGAAATCGGGATCATCGATGCCGAATTCCAACGCGGTGTATTCGTCGTTGATAAACAGATTGTCGATATTTGTGTCTGAGAGCGTGAGCGTCAGGTTATTCGTGCCACCGAAGTAATAGGAAGCACTGGCAGCCAAACGGTCCGCAAACTCAGGCAGCAGGCCCGGATTGGCCGCCGTGATAATTTCGGAGTCTTCGTTGTAACTGAAGAGGCCCACCAACTTCGGCACCTCGGGGCGACGGATGGTATGACCAGCGCCCATGTCGACGATGAAGTTGTCGTTCACGCGATACTTGAACGAGATGCTCGGATGGTAGCGGTCGTAGCTGCCTTTACGATTCACCTTGGGTTTGGTGGTGTATTGGTAGTCCAACCCCTCCGGCGTGGATGCCCGACCGGTGCTGGTCACCACCGAGTAACCGGCTGCCTTGACTTCCGAAGGCAGTAGCGGATCGAATTCCTCCGAATTGGTCGCCGTGTCCTCATAACGCACCCCGGCCTGAATCGTGAGCTTACCCAACTGGGTGTTACCCATGACGTAGTAAGCCGTCACGTCCTCCTGGAAGCGGCGCACATTGCCAAACTTGGCATTGAAGTAGTGCGTCGCATTGTAGCCCGGAGTAAAATATTCCGGGTTGGAGAGGAAGAGTTTACCGGTCGCTTCGCGATCAGTGTAAGCCGGCACGCCACCGCCATTGACCGATTTGAACGTGGGTCCCAAGGCGGCAGGATTGAACGTGAACAGGGAAGGATACGCTTCCCAACTGCCCGAGGAGCCGCCACCCGGACCGATGTAGTTCCAACGCATGATGTCACTCGTGCGATCCGAATTCGTGGTTTGCTCACGTCGTTTCACACCCGCGCGCAGCACGACCGGATATTTTGTGTTCATGTTGTAGGTGAAATCGAGCTTCGCGGCGTTGATTTCATCTTCCACGTGACGCACATCGTCAGTGATACGAGGGTTGGTGTAGTTCTCCAGATCGGTCCAATCGAGCCCACCGGTCTGCACAAAATTCCAATCGCCCGAAAACTCGTTGGAACGAGTCGCCGTGAACTGGATGCCGGTCAGATTGTTCGTCTGGGCATTACCCGCGCGACCTTTGCGCAGGTTGTTGTAGGTGTTGTCCGAGTAGGACGTGGCCACCGAGCCTTCGACCAAGAGATTACCTACGCGCCACTCAAATTTCGGCGTGACGGTGTAACCCTTGGTCTGCTTGTTGCCGTTGCCACCGCCGGCTGCCACATAACGGTTGCTCGCGGATCCCGAGCTGGTCGAGTTGGTCGAGAACGTGGTGAGCCCATCGCCCCCCGCAAACTGCCGGCCGTTTGAGCTGCTCGTGCTGTTGGCGGAAGCCCGGAAGTCGAGGTTTCGGTTATAGAAGCTGGCCTCGTATAGATTGCGGACCGCGCTCAACGAGAACATCAGGTTGTCCGTGGCTTTGAAATCGACCGTGCCGGTGAAGGTTGTGCGATTCGTCCATTTCGGACCATCCTTGAACCTCACCTGCGTCAGCACCTGCGGACGGGGATCGGCCGCCGTCGGCGAACGGTTGTAAGTGTGCTCGGCGCGGTATTGCTCGTTATAGAGGTTCGAAGAGCTGTAGCCAAAGAGCACACCGAGGCGGTTGTTGAAGAACGAATCCGCAAAACTGAAACTCAGGGTGGGTTTCACCTTGGAGGTGTGAGGTCCATCGCCCGGACCAGCCGACTTGCTGAGGTGAAACTCCTCGGAGTTGAGCCCCATACTGGCAGCCCATTTGATGAGGCGACCTTTGCGGTCAAACGCCCGTTTCGTCTTGAGATTAATCGTGCCCGCCGGAGCGTCCGCATCGAGGTTGGCTGGAGTCACCCGCGTGATCTCAATCGACTCGATCGAATTGATCGAAACCTGCTCGAAACTGAAGGACCGACCACCGCCACCGGAAGATCCGTTCTCGGTGCCACCGTATTGCATAAATGCATCCGCACTGGCTTGCTTCATGCCGTCGACCGAAACGCCGGTGTATTCGGGGTTCAATCCACCGAGACGAGGACCGCGCGTGTCCGCTTCAACGTATTCCATTTCGATGCCGGGAAGGTATTTGAGGAATTCACCCACGTTGCCTTCGGTTACGTCACCAAACACGTCAGAGGCGATCGAACGGCCCAGGTCCATGGAGTTGCGTTGTTCCATCAACGCCTTCGCATTGCCTTCAATTTCGGAGGACACCACGAATTCGGCCATCACCACCGTGCCATCGTCGCCGACGGTCGAACTACCGCGGCTGGTGAACTCAAGCTCGAGGGTGGTGGTTTGACCGTTCCGAATCGTGGCGGTCGAGCGAACATCGGCATAACCCGCATAGGATACAACGACTTCCACCGGACCTTCCGGCAGATTCGCGATGCGGAAATTACCGCCATTGCCACTGACGGTGGATTGAATCGAGTCTTTGATGCGGACTTCGGCGTTACGCACATACTCGTTGGTAACGGAATTATAGACTCTTCCAGAAAGAACGCCGGTCCCGGAGGATTGGGCGTACGCTATCGAGGCACACAGGATGCCAAACACAAACAGACAGACACGACTGACGAGGCTGCCTGCAGACGCAGGTAGGGATTGCATAGGGTTAGGTTAGGGAGGTATTCGAGTTGATCGGTAGTGATCAACCCGGACGGGGCTAGGGAACTCTTCGATTTTCAGAACAAAATTTCTGAAAGTTAAAGAACTGTCCTCCAATATACCTTTCTAGCCCGGAAAACTAAATGTTCTTTTTCATATTTATTTGTGCTTTTCCATCCAGCAGAGCGGACTTGCCCCCGCCCTAATTTGATCCCGCTGGCGGCGAAAGCTAGCGGCAATGGCCGCCACTCGACGTCAATCGTCCATTCTCCATTTTTCCCGGCCCTCCCCGCGACCTCTGGCCTTTTAAAAATAAAACCCTGCGGAGGAACAGTTTCCTATTCCCCACGCAGGATTTGCGGAGCAGGTCAGGCTGGCGCCCGACCCGTTCAACTTAATTTCAACCGTGCTTAAAACTGACCGCGTACGCCGAAGACGTAATTCGCCCCGTAATTCTCCCGACGCCATACGACCGGTCGGTTACCGTTAATGGCCTCATAAATCACGTGATCTTCGTTGGTGATGTTACGGCCTTGCACGAAGATGGTCAGGTCGTCGCGAATCCGATAATCGATGCTCGCATCGAGTTTCAACACGGCCGGACGATAGCGCCCTTCGGTGGTGGTCCAGGCGGCATCGTCAGCCCATACGCCCTTGAGGCCCATGCCGAGGCGTTTGTAGCGCCAATCCAACCCACTCGAGATGACATGGGGGGTCACTCCGGGTTGACGCTGTCTGGCGTAGGCCCGGGTGTAGTTGACGAAGAACGAGGTGCCTTGCAGCAGACCGGGAAGGAACGTCAAACTCTGACGATACGAAAGCTCGAGACTGCGAAAGCGCACGGCGTTAGGGCTGTTGCGAGTCGAACGCACAGTCCAATTCTCATAATCCGGATCTTCGATGCCGAATTCCGTCGCGCTGTATTCGTCGTCGATGAATAGGTTATCGATATTGGTATCGGACAGCGTGAGGGTCAGGTTGTTGGTGCCTCCGAAGTAATACGAGGCACTCGCAGCCAAACGATCCGCGAACTCCGGCAACAGATTGGCGTTCGCCGCGGTGATGATTTCGGAGTCTT
>CAXBOL010000504.1:0-4398 GCA_963977295.1 uncultured Opitutaceae bacterium | reverse complement strand
GCGGCACTGCGAACATTCCTGCGATTGCCCAAGACCAGCGCCTTCCGCGTATTGAATCGATTGTCGGATTCGGGGCAGATCGTGAGTGAAGGACAGACTCGGTCATTAGTTTATCGCCTGAGCGAGCTTCCGGCCCATCGCCAGAATCCGGAGCTCAACTAATGGCCAGTCAGGAATTGCCGGTGGGGCAGGGGCAAGATGCTAGTGTCCCGGTGGCGATCTACACGAGAGTGTCCACCGATAATCAAACGGGCGGGCGTTTTGATTCGTGCGAAAGCCAAGCGGCTATCTGTCGGGAGATGATTCGGAAGCGAGAACCCGAAGGATGGCATGAAATCGCCTGTTTTTCGGATGCGGCCTATTCGGGAGGCACGATGGATCGCCCTGGAATTCGGGCTCTGAAGCGTCAGATCGAAGCAGGGGAGGTGAAGGTTGTGTTGATTTTCAAAATGGAGCGAGTGCTCCGCAGCACGGATGAATGGGTGCCGTTTCGTTCGTTTCTCCAAAAACATGGCTGCCGACTGGAGAGTGCGACCGAAGATATTTCGGAGGCCACGCCGTCGGGTAGATTGAAAAACAACCTACTGATGAGCGTTGCCGAGTATGAACGACTCAACACGGCAGAGAAGACCCGGGCCAAATTGTTTCAACAAGCCAAGCAGGGGATCTGGAACGGCGGATGGGTGCCCTACGGTTTCGACTATGACGAAAAGAGTCAGATGCTGGTGCCGAGTCCCACGGAAGCGCCGGTATTGAGACGCATTTTTGCGGAGGCCGCGAAATTCAAGTCGCTTGAAGTGTTGGCGAAGTCGCTCAACGACGAAGGGCTCAGGACCCGGGTCAGGCAGATCAAGCGTCGCAGTGGGGAAATCCAGAAGGTCGGAGGGAATCTGTTTCGATCAGATGGATTGCGGATGATATTGAAAAATCCGATTTATCGGGGAGCGATTCGATTTGGAGGCCAGGAGCATCCGGCCCGGCACAAGCCTCTGGTTTCGGAAGCGGTGTGGCATAAAGCCAACGCGGTTGCCTTGGATGTGCAGGCATCACCCGACCCCCGGGTGGTGGATCGGGATAGTCAAACTTACCTGCTGAAGGGACTGATTCATTGCTCGTCCTGCAGGCGGGCGTTGACCCCGCATGACAGTGGTAAAAAGAACGCCAAGGGTGAGCCCTACCGCTATTACTACTGCGGCAAGGTGCTGAAGGAGAAAAAGCCTGAATCGTGTCCGGTGGGTCGGCTTCCGGCGGACGCCGTGGAGGCCGTGGTTGCCGAATTTATCGGTCGATTGAGTCAACATCCCGACATGGTGAAGGCGGTCATTGAAGAATCCAAAGTTCGTCGAGGCGCAAAAAAGCCCGAACTGATCAAGCAGGTGGCCTCGATTGAACGGAGTTTGAAGAAGGTTAAAGGCCAATTGAAAAACTGCATCGACGTGGCTGTTAGCGGAGGCGTGGCAGTTGTAAGCGAAAGTTTTCGTGAACGAATTGCCGAACTCGAGGAGGAGCGAAACAGGCTGTTGGTGGCATTGGAGCGAAAACAACAGGCGCTATTACTTGAAGCTACCGAGATTCACGAAAGTAAACGAGTGATCGGAGCGTTACGGCGATTTGGGGAGTTGTTTCCGCAAATTCCGTTGGTGGAGCAAAAGCGTTTATTTCGACTTTGTGTCGACAGGGTCGAAGTCGGCGGGGCTCGAAAAGGAAAAGAACAGGGGAGGAAGCTCCTAGAATTACGAGTCAGGACCCATTTCCCTCGGCTGGTTGAAGGACTGGAACTGGATGCGCTCAAAAAAAATGAATCAATCACGCAGAATCTCACGCCGGCCGTTGCTGGAATAAATTTTAAGGTGAAGGCGGATCTATCACGGATTCAGCAGGGGGAGGTCAGAATTCTCGCTCCGTTTAAGCAGGTGGTCTATTCGGTTCGGAGCCGAAGAGCAGGGGATGCGCCTGTCCCGGAAAGGGCACTGCATCCAATTCGGAAGGCGAAAAAGTGGAATGCGATGCTTTCGAAAGCTGAAACGATTGATCAAATTTCTCTGGCCAAGAAATTAGGGGTCTCACCCTCTGTGCTGAACAAGCATCTGCGTCTGCTGAAACTCGCGCCAGAGATTCAGGAATTTCTTCATTCCCTAAATTCCACCACTGATACGCGGAAATTCAGTATGACTCGCATGAACGCCATTGCAGATCTACCGAAGGCCAAACAGCGGCACATTTTCGCGAAAATGTGCTCCTAATCGGGTTTTTACAAATTTCCCGATCGGCGATTTTTTCGGCGCTGATTTTCGAAAAAAGCTCTCAGATTCGAAGAAGTTACGAACTTTTTCAAAAGTCGGGAAATTTGATAATTTCCTAAAGATATATCTTTTAATAGGTTACGAAACTAATTTCCCGACTTGGGAAATAGTTCGTAATCCTAAAAAAGTGGCTGCTCGGGCTGGGGTCGAACCAGCGACCAAGTGATTAACAGTCACCTGCTCTGCCACTGAGCTACCGAGCATCAATGAGCGGTCGAAAAACAAGGCCTGAACGGCTGTTGTCAACGCTCCATTTTTAGAATTGGCAGTAATTTTTTCGACGCCCCAAAGATTTAGTTGCTTTCGCTTTCCCAATTCTATGGCCTCTTCCTCTTTTCCACTACGCCTGCCCTCAATTCCGGGGTGACAGGGGGAACGAAATCATGGCTACATCAAACTCCCTCAACGTCCTCTCACGCAACCAAAGCGGTCGCTCCGCTTCCCGTCGTCTGCGTAGATCCAACCAAGTTCCTGCGATCCTCTACGGCAAGCACAGCGAGCCTACAAAGCTCTCCATTGATGCCCGCGAATTCCGTCGCTTGCTCAAACAGATCTCCGGTCGCAAGACGATCATCGAGCTCCAGCAAGCCGGCAAAGACACCCCTGCGTTGTCTTTCTTGCAAGAGGTGCAACGCGATCCGATCACGGATATCTACCTTCACGCCGATTTTCAGGAAATCCGTCCGGATGAGAAATTCGAGGTCGAGGTTCCCACTTCCGTCAAGGGCGAGTGCTTCGGCGTGAAATACCAAAATGGTATCCTCGAGATCGCGACCCACACGGTTCGCGTCCGTTGCTTGGCCAAAGATCTTCCTGAGGTGATCGTGGTCGATATTTCCAATCTGAACGTCGATCAGACGATCAAGGTGCGCGATCTTCCGGCCTTGGACGGGGTGGAGTATCGCGATTCCTTGGGGCAAACCATCGTCGCCTGTCTTCAGGGTGAAAAGGAGGAGGAAACTCCTGCTGACGCCGCCGCCGCCGCTCCCAAGAAGAAGTAATTTCCCGAATGGCGCTTGTGCCACTCGTTTAGGCGCTTTGGCGCCCCGTTCTTTGTCAAATGTCCATTACGCTCGTGCTCGGCTTGGGAAATCCCGGTCGAGACTATGCAGATACTCGTCACAACTTGGGATGGCTGGTGCTCGATGCCCTAGCCGTTCGCGAGAAGCTGACCTGGAAGCACCAGTCCGCCTTTGAGGCGGAGACGGCTCGTTGGGATCACCCTTCCGGCCGCCCAGTGCTTCTCGCGAAGCCACTCACTTACATGAATGCAAGCGGGAGATCGGCGCGTATCATCAGTAGTTACTTCAAAGTTTCCAACGCGGCTGTGGCGGCGATCTATGATGATCTTAACCTCGATCTGGGGTTGGTCAAAGTATCGACGCAAGGTAGCCCCGGCGGACACAATGGGGTGGCGAGTTTGATCGATCACCTCGGTAACGGTTTTGTGCGTTATCGTTTGGGGATCGGACCCAAAGCCCCGGCCCAAATGGATCTCAAAGATTTTGTTCTTGCGAAGTTCACTCCTGAACAACGCGACTTTATTTCAAACCAACTTAACCACTACCTGTCCGGTCTAGATTTGCTGCTCACCAGCGGCGTAGAGCGGGCAATGAATTCCCTCAACCGCAGAGCCCAACATGAATCCGACTAAACGAAACTACCGCGCTACCTTCATTCTCGATAACCGCGGGGTGGAAGAAACCATCGATCAGCTCATTGAAAACGTGAAACAAGAGATTGTGACCGTTGAAGGTGAAGTGTCCGAAGTAGAAAACCTGGGACAACGTGACTTTGCTCGCGTGACCGACCCACGTCGCCCGTCTGGCACCTACGTGCAAGTCGACTTCTCGGGTCCTGGCAGCGCGCCCTCCGCTTTGAAGGAGCGTCTCCGTCTCAACCGCACGGTCTACCGCACTTATATCCAAAGCCGCTAATTCGATCGCGCTGTTCGCGTCTCTATCCCCATGGCCAATCTCAATCGCGTCCTCCTTATCGGAAATCTCACTCGGGATCCCGAATTACGGGTAACTCCCAAGGGGACCTCCATTTGTCAGTTCGGCCTAGCGGTCAATCGGACATTCAAGGATGGAAC
>CAXBOL010000503.1:0-4402 GCA_963977295.1 uncultured Opitutaceae bacterium | reverse complement strand
CCATGATCTTGCCCGATGCGTGGTAGAGCGGGAGTTTGGTGGTGGTATACCAACCGACCGAGAGGTCGTTGTGGGTCACGAGTTCGACCTTGTTGAGGATCGCTTCGCCGGTGGTCATTACGTGCTCGTCGTCTTCGCGGTAGGAATCGGCGAGGTAAGGCGAAATGAGTTCGTAGTCGGTGCGTCCAACGATTTCCGAGAGCTCACTTCGCCCGAGCATGCGGACCAGGGCATTGTTGGCGGTGAGGAAGCGGCCGGCGCGGTCTTTCACGAAATAGCACACGTCGTGCAGGTGCTCGAACAGTCCCAACCGCGGGGCAGGCGCGTGGACCGGCGACGACCGGACGGAGGGGCGGGGGCGGCGGCCCAAGGCACGGGGGACGATTTGCCTCATACTGAACCGCAGAGGGCGACGGCCTCTTGCAAAGATTGATAGGGATCGCGGGTGGGAATGTATTCGTGGCCGACGAAGCCAGCATAACCGATATCGACGAGGGCCTGCATGAGCGGACGAAACGAAATTTCCTGGGTGTCATCCAGTTCGCCGCGACCGGGGTTGCCGGCGGTGTGCACGTGGCCGATGAGGTCTCCACAGGAGCGGATGCGGCGGAGCAGATCGCCATCCATCACCTGCGTGTGGTAGATATCGAAGAGTAGTTTGACGTGGGGCGAAGCGGTCGCTTTGATGATATCGACACAATAATCGAGGTGATTTCCCTGATAGCCAGGATGGCCCTTCATGGGATGAGAGTCGTCGCGGGTGCTGAGGGGTTCGAGGCAGAGCGTCACGTTTTTGGTCGCGGCGTAAGCGGCTAGCTCTCGCAGGCCCCGGACACAATTGTCCGCGCCTTCTTCGGGAGGGATGAGTCCGCTTTGCGGGTCGCCGGGATCACGGGCGGCAAAGCCTGTGAAAGCGATCATGTTGGGGCACCCATAGTCGGAGGCGGCATCGATGCCGGCCTTGGTTTGCTGAAACACCCGGGGCCAATGGTCGGGATTGTTGAGCCCGTAGACGAAAGGGGGATCGGGGGCCATATCGAGGCCGAGCAAGGCGCACGTCAGACCGTGTTTTTCGATTACCTGCAACTCTGCTCGGGAGGTGACCAGTTCCACGCTGGTGCAACCCAGTTCGCGAGCGACTTCGCAGAGACGATCAAGACTCCATTGGTCGCCCATGACAGTGAAGCACCAGCAGGCGAGGGATTGTTTGAGAGACGAACGGGGGGGAGACACAGAAAGTGACGAAATTGGGGTGGGTGCAGACGGAGTTGGGGCAGAAAACGAGGGTGAGCTTATCCGATTTGCGAACGAGAGAATAGATAAACAACGGCTAGGCTTTGTATAATTACGACACGGCAGAACAACGGCAGACCCGCTCAATCAGTTAACCCAACCCGGGATCGACGGTGATGGAGGCAGGGTCTTGGTGCTCGTTGGAGTAAGCCGGGGGTGCGAAACCCCGGTCGGCGCCACCCGGAGAGGATCAAACTGAGGTTCGCCGGAGGAGCTGGAAGGTCGGGTAATCAGCCGCTTGTTTGCGGCGTCCGAGGCTCGGCTCTTGTTTTTGGTCTGCTCCCGACTTAACTTCCGCCAATTCTGGAGTCTTCGCTGGGCAATAAACTCCCAACAGGCGATTGGCTGCGACTCCGCTTACCTCAATTCCGCTCTTCTTATGTTTCGACGAAACTTCTTATCTCTCTCCACCCGCACGGCGGGAGTTGCGCTGGCTACCGGCTCCTTGGCTGGACGCGTCTGGGCTGAAACCGGCAAATCGAAGCCACTCGGGGTGGCATTGGTGGGATTGGGCAACTACTCGACGCGGCAACTGGCACCGGCGTTCAGCGAGACGCAGCGGTGCGTGCTGAAGGGGGTGGTTTCGGGAGACCCCGCTAAAGCGTTGGATTGGTCGCGCCAATACGGCTTCGCACGCAGCGGAATTTACAACTACGAAAATTTCGACACGATCGCTCAAAATCCGGACATCGATATTGTCTATATCGTGCTGCCGAATGCGATGCATTTGGAGTTTGTCGAGCGGGCGGCTCGAGCGGGGAAACACGTGATCTGCGAAAAACCGGTGGCAATCAATGGCGAGGAATCGCGGCGCGCGATCAAAGTCTGCCGCGACGCCGGGGTGCACTTTTCGGTGGGGTATCGGCTGCATTTTGATCCGAACTATCGGGCGTTGATGTTGGCCCGTGGCCAACCGAACTTCGGGGATGTGCGCTACGTGCAAGCAGATATGGCATTCCCGATTGGGGACCCGACCCAATGGCGCTTACGCAAGGCGTTGGCCGGCGGCGGGGCGATGTATGACGTGGGGGTGTATTGCACCCAGAGCGCGCGTTTCTTTGTGGGCGAGGAGCCGGTCGCGGTGACGGCGCAGGAGTTTAAAACGGATCCGGTCAAATTTGCCGAAGTGGATGAGACCATCTTGTTCCAATTGGAGTTTCCGAGTGGGGCGATGGCGAACTGCTCCACGTCCTATGCGTTTCGGAGTAACAGTGTGCACGTTGATTATGAAAAAGGGTGGGCGGCGTTGAGTCCGGCCCACAGCTATGGTCCGGTGGTGGGCACGCTTAAGAATGAGACCCTGGGACCGCTGAAGTTTAGCCAACAGGCGCTTCAGATGGATGATTTTGCACGGTGTATTGTCGAAAACGTGGAGTCCGAAGTATCGGGGCTCGAAGGGCTCAAGGACATGCTGGTGGTCGATGCGGTCTACAAATCGATCGCCCACGGGAGTCGACGCACGTTGGTCGAGCCGGTGTGAGTTGGGCCGCGAGGATGCGGAAAACGATTGTCGGGCATAGAGTTTTAGCCCGATGGAACGCCACTCCGCCGCAGTTACGGTGTGCGAGCATGGGGCCTGCTGAAATGGGGGTGGTCAGCGTTGGTAATGCACCACGATTTCGCGGGAGGTAATCTCGGTTTCAAGGGTTCCGGTTTACCGTAATTTTGGGTCAATCTCAGTTCTCCAGCTACACCTTTGGTTTGGGTGCACGCTCACGGGTGGCCGTGGCCCGGGGGGGCTTCGATCGGGGCACCCGCCGGGCGAGAGTCGAGCCTTGGTGCCAGCTTCCGTCAATTTGCGTGCCGATGGAGGCGGGCTGCATGCCGCGTTGGTTTCGTTGTAGCAAACTGTTCAACACGTCCACGGCGGTGGCTCCCATGATGTCGCGGTGTTGGTCGATGCCAGAGGCGTTAGGCTCGTCGTCGACGACGTTGAGGCTGATGTAACCGATATCGCGGGGCACCTGCAAACCCTCCGCCTGAGCTGCGGCGATGAAGTTTTCGCAACGACCGATCACTGCTTGGGGCCGGTAGGTGCGAATCCAGACCCGAAGTTGTTCGAATTGATCTTGCTCGTTGAGTTCAAGGGTAGGGACTGACGCGAGGAGGTCGGTTGATTTAGCCTGAGCGTGAGCGTGTGCGGCTTCCCACTGATGACTGCATCGCACGGCTAGATCCCGGCGCACGGCAAGCCCGACACGCGTGTAACCGAGGGCGCGCAGTTTGTTCCAGCACAGCAGTAAATCGACATAGTGATTGGGCACCAAATGATGGAAGTGAGTGAACGGATTGGCGCGTTCGATGGTCACGACTGAGAACTCGCTCCAATCGAGTGGGAAAGGAGCGTCGGGTTCTTCGAACGGAGCGAGGATGAGGCCGCGAATCCCGCGGGCTTGGAGAATACGACTGAAGCGTGCCGGCGAGGCCCCATCGGTGCGGGCCCATAGGTGTTGCAAACTATAGCCAAGTTCGCGGGCGCGCTCGGTGGCACCCTTGATGAGCTGTTGGGCGCTTGGGCGGGTGGACCAGGCGTCCATGGTCGACCAATTGGACACGAGGCCAATGACCGAGAAATCCCGAAACAACCGCACCCGGCTGCGGTGAGCGGCCAATGCCGAGAGCGCGGGATCGGGGACGTAGCCCAGTTTGTTGGCGATCCGTTTAACCCGCTTGATGGTCTCTGCTGGCAGGCGAGGGTGATCGCGGAGGGCGAGCGAGACCGCGGCCACACTCAGCTTGGCCTTCGCGGCAATGTCTTTGAGCGTGACGCGATGGGAAAAGTGATTGGAAGGCGTGTCGGCCATGGCTGGGAAAGGGGGTCCAAGGGTAGGGGGACACGATGAACGACATATAGCTCAACCCCGGAGTCAACTGATTCACCACCTCCCCCCAACGATTCAAATCGACGGGAGTTCTACCCGCGACGACGGGCGTATCTAAGCCCGACTAGTGCGCGTGCGCTTCGAGGTGGAGCCGGAGCAGGTCCTTGCCGTAGTCGTTGCCGTTGGGAGTTCGGATGATGGTGTGAATGTGATCGCGAACGGGTTCACGTTTGGGGTGCAGCATGCGAGTGCCGACGGGATTTTGATGTTCAAACTCAATCAGAATC
>CAXBOL010000502.1:0-4406 GCA_963977295.1 uncultured Opitutaceae bacterium | reverse complement strand
CACCCTACCTCAGTTTCAGGCCCGTATCTTTGCCACCTTTCTCGGAGAACCCTTGGGCATCAACGCCGACTTGGACGCACTTTCCCTTGCCGGCCGCGTCGACCTAAAAACCCGGGTCGATGTCGGCTTGGTGGGCATTGTCGGCCGCCGCCTGGGCATTGATTTGCCCGGTATCATCAACTGGGAAGAGCCTCCCCACATCGCCGGCACGTTAAATCTGGGCCCCAAAGGAAAACTTCTACGGGCCGAACTCGATCTTTCGACCGGTCCGGTCTACGCCTACCGGGTCGATCTTGATGCCACGTCAGCTCACGTCACCTGGGCGGATCACCAACTTCGGGCGGAAAATATTCAGCTCGTCAGCGGCCGCAGTCAGGCCACCGGCATTTACCTGATGGACGCCTCCAATCTGGATTTTCGGTTCCTTTTGGAAGGCCGGCTGGAGCCGTCGGACATCAACGGCTGGTTCCGTGAATGGTGGCCGGATTTTTGGCGCAAATTCGACTTCTCGGCGAGTCCGCCTGAGGCCAACGTCGAAATCAGCGGCCGCTGGAAAGCCAAATTTGATACTCGACTGTTCATTCAAGCCGACGCTCGCAATGCCGCCATGGAAGGCGTGTCATTCGACCGTATTCGCACCCGCTTGTTTGTGCGCCCGGGATGGGCCGACGTGCAGGAGTTCATCGCCGAGCGACCAATCGGCGACGTCCAAGGCTCTTTTTCGCGCCAGTGGCGCATGCCCAACGGTCAGCGCTGGACCGCCGTCGAAGTTCACGCCGAAGGCACGAGTGATCTTGCGCCCGCCCCGGCCATCTTGGGCCCGCTCGGACAGGAAATCATCGCTCCCTTCACCATGGACGGCCCGCTCACCCTTCGGCTCGACGGCAAGGTGTCCCGGGAGGACTACGGCCAGCCCATCACCAGTGATTTCACCATCTCGGGCGAAACGGACGCGGACTGGACCTACCAAAAATTCCCCCTGCACGGCACCAAGTTTTCGGCCCGCCGGGTCGACGACGTATTGTTGATCGACCAATTCGAAGCGGGGGCGGCCCGCGGTAAATTGACCGGAAGAATAGAAACCCGCGGATTGGGCGAGGAAGGCCGAGTGGCCTTCGACCTGAACCTCAACGACGCCCATCTGGGTGAGGCGATCACCACGGTCAATGGGTGGACCGCCCAACGCAGCGGAGAGCAGTCGAAACCCGAAACCGCCTTCCAGAAACAGATATCCGACGGCGTGCTCAACCTGGCGCTTAGCGCCGAGGGCCCCGCCAACGACTCCCTCGCCTATCGCGGCACCGGCAGTGCCTTGGTGCAGAGCGACCAACTGGGCGAGATCAATTTGCTCGGTATCCTGTCCACCTTACTTAAACGCACGCTCTTGAACTTTTCGACCTTGGAGCTGGATAGCGTGAACGGAGATTTTGATCTGTTGGGTCGAGAAGTGAAATTTTCGCGGGTCAAGGCCACCGGACCCCGCGGAGCCCTTAACGCCACCGGAAGTTATTATTTGGATACTTCACGGCTCTCGTTCGTGACCAAGGTTCGGCCGTTCGAGGCCAGCCAAGGCATTCTCAACGCTGTCCTGTCACCTCTCTCCAGCGCGCTGGAAGTTAAATTGGGCGGTGAATTATCGGACCCGGAATGGACGTTCGTCTACGGCCCCACCAATATCTTACGCGCCCTTGCTGGCGGCACGGACCCGGCTGAAGCTAAGACTGAGCCCACCACCACCCCTAAATCGCCTCCCCCCTCCCCAGAGTCCCAGACCGTTCCCGACCCGCCCGGCCCTGCCCCCTCCCCGTAGCCGTTCAAGGAGCACCAAGCACCAAGTCTCAAAACATCGTTAAAACTGCGTAATTTTCGCCGGAAACAAAGTTGCTCCAGCTACAGCGAAAACTAAGTGTAGGGTATATTACCTAATGGTTAGCTCACTCCGACAGACCAACGACATTTGGCCGAAGCGATTCTGTGTCGTTTTGTCGGTGCTGTTAGGCGTCGGAATGTTGCTCCCGCTGTTCGGTTGGCTGCTTGAAATTTCCGCCTTGATCTCTTGGAGCGGAGACTCCGCGCCCATCCGCGGAAACACCGTGTTGTCTGTGCTGATGATCAGTGCCGTCTTGATCGGTTTGGAGTTGGGCTATCGTCAAATCGCTTGGCTCGGGCTTTTTCCCGCGCTGATCGGATTGCTCACCTTGTCGCAGGATATCTTCGGGCAAAACTACGGGATCGACGAACTCTTCTTCCGCTACTTTTTGCCCGATGGGCGGATCAACGGCGGCAGAATGACTCCGCCCATCTCCATCTGCCTGTTCCTCTCCGGGGTCACCCTGTTTAGTCTCCTTGGTTCCCGAACGTCCCAACGGAAGACGCTCTTTCTTGCCCTGATGGCCTCCGCCATCCTGTCGATCGGGACGGCCACTCTACTCGGCTACGCCCTGGATATTGATACGGTGGTGCTGTGGGGGTTTGACTCCGCCACATCGGCCATGTCCGCCCTCACCATGGTGATCGTTGGAGCCGCTATCTTGGCTCGAGCGTGGCGAGAAAACACCATTGCCGATACCGGCGCACCTATCTGGCTGCCGCTCCCCGTGGTCGTGGGGTCCGCCACACTCACGCTCATTCTCTACGTCGGCTTAAACAATCAGGAGATCGTGCGCTTGCGTGAAGCCACGGGACGAAGCGCGGAGGCATTGGCCATCGCCCTGAACTCAGTCATGCAAAATCAGGCGACGCAGCTTGATTATTTCGCACGGGAGTGGGCCTCCACTGTCCGCACCGATATCGTGCGGGAAGTCGACGCCGAGACGTTTTTAAAGAGCAACCACGGTGGACAGGTGATTTCCCTCGTCTCACCCGAACCCGAGCTCATTTCCCTCAAAACGTTTCCGCGTAACGGGAACGAACATCTGGCGGGTTTCTACCACGGCGCGTCTCCCGTGCGCATGGATGCCATGACGCGCGCGTTGATGACCCCTCGGGGTCCTGCGATATCCGGAACACTGGAGATGCCGCCTTTCGGCTCCGGCTATTCTATTTACGTCCCGTTGGAGATAAACAATCGCACCCACTTCATTTGCGCCGATTTTGTGTTCCAACGGGTCATCGCCCACTTGGTCAACAGCAACGAAAGCCTGCGTCGCGACTTCGTTTGCCTCCTATCCATTGGGACCGAACAGATTTACAACAACTCCGGGGCGACC
This sequence comes from uncultured Opitutaceae bacterium, assembly GCA_963977295.1. Taxonomy (GTDB): domain Bacteria; phylum Verrucomicrobiota; class Verrucomicrobiia; order Opitutales; family Opitutaceae; genus Actomonas. Next base: position 1,197 of record CAXBOL010000502.1, on the reverse strand, counting down.
TCCATCGATGAAGCGCTCAAGGAACGAGGAGGCTTTGATCTCGTGCTTCCGATTCAAGAGCGGCGCGTGCGTATTGCCATCGTTCGCACCCCGGAAGCCTTTGATCGTGATCGTCGCAATCTTCCCGAACTAGCCTTCGCCGCCGGACTTGGCATCACCATTCTTCTGGGTCTCAGCGTCCATTTCGCCCGGACCGCCTACACCTCTCTGCGCACGGCCGAGATTTCCAATCGCCGACTGCAGACCGAGAACGAGGAAAGACGTCGGGTCGAAGCGATGCTCAAGGTTTCCGACGAGCGACTCCGTCTCGCCCTCGATTCCACCCAAATTGGCATCTTCGAATGGAATCTTCCGGCCAATCAGGTTTACTACAGCCCGGGCCTCTGGGCCATGCTTGGTTACGCCCCCGGTGACGTGGCCACCACGCCGGAGGCTTGGACTGAATTGATCCACGAAGACGACCTGCCCGCCTACCGGTCAGCCGTCGAAAAACAGGTTTCCGGAGACGAAACGTTCATCGCCCCGGAATACCGACTTCGAACGGGTGACGGCGAATGGCGTTGGATCTACGCCCGCGCCAAAACGGTGGCCCGAGCTCCCAGCGGGGCCCCGTTCCGTATCATCGGAACCTTGCAAGATATCACCGACCGGAAGTTGGCCGAAGAGGCGTTGAAAGAATCGCAGGCGGCCGCTCGCAAACTGTCCCTCGTGGCCTCGCGAACAGACAATTTGGTGATCATCACCTCGCCGCTCGGCTTGATCGAGTGGGTCAACGAGAGCTTCACTCGGGTGATGGAGTTCGATCTCAAGGAAATCGAAGGCCAACGTCCCGAGTCGTTCCTTACCGGTCCCGATACCAATCGCCGCTCCATTCGCCACATTCGGGCCGCCATGGCGCGCGGCGTCGGGATCAGTTCCGACATCGTCAACTACTCCAAGTCCGGCCGGAAATACCATCTGCATTTGGAAGTCCAACCGGTTCGCAACGAGCGGGGTGAGGTGGAAACCTTCATCGCCATTCTCGCGGACATCACGATTCGCGTCGAAACCGAGACCGCCCTCCGCCATGCCAAAGCCGAAGCCGATGCCGCCTCGCGCGCCAAGTCGGAATTCTTGGCATCCATGTCGCACGAAATCCGGACGCCGATGAATGGCGTGATCGGCATGACGAGTTTGCTGATGGACACCAAATTGTCT
>CAXBOL010000501.1:0-4406 GCA_963977295.1 uncultured Opitutaceae bacterium | reverse complement strand
GGAATGTCCGTCCTCCTTTTTTCCGTCCCCTGTCTTCGTCCGGCTCCAAACGGTATACTCCCCCGCGCGTGTCGCTCCCACCTCAAACCGACGGACAGGTTTCGAGGCCGTAGGCCGATATTCCGCGATGTCCGTCCCGAGGCGCTCTCCCGTTCCTCCAATCCCTCGCGCTTCGCCCCACCTCAAACTGACGGACAGGAATGTCCGTCCTCCTTTTTTCCGTCCCCTGTCTTCGTCCGGCTCCAAACGGTAAACTCGCCCTCGCGCAGCTTTGCCCGGGTGGGGTTGGCGGCGATGTAGCGGCGCACGCGACCCAAGTGCTCCTCGTCCCGGATCAGTCGGTCCCAATACTCCTCGGCCCACAGCGTGCCCGATGACCCATTGAGCTGATTGATGCGGCGGGCGGACACCCCCTTCCACGCCTTCACTAAAGCCGCCAACCCCGGACCCGCCAAAGGGGTGAACAGCACATGCACGTGGTTCGGCATGATCGCATAATCGTGCAAGCGCACCCGTTTGGCGGCCTCCCCGGCCTGTAAGGATTCCATCACTACCTCCCTCGCCGCAGTATCACGCAGCCGACACGTACCGTGGCCGGCATCCAGCCACTGCTCGATTTTGTGTCCAAAACGACGGGTATACTCGGCCTCGTCTTCGGAAGACCACGGACGCGGGTGCGTGGCTAGCCAGGCATCGCGTTGTTCACGCCAAGGTTTCAGCAATGTCTCGGGCAGCGCGTCGGCCAGTCGCCACGTCACAAACGCGGATACTCCCGGTTGCCACCAATGCGGCAGATGACGGCGATGGATATCGATCGCGCCACGCGGGTTAAAGAAGCGCTCCGACTCCATGAGAAAAATCCTCCGTCGATGAAGAAGCCCCGCAACAAGAAAAGGCGGCTCCCACGGAGGATGGACATTCCTGTCCGTCCCAAGCCGCTTCAAATTCCCCGAAAACCCCGAGCAACTCCATCATGCCCGACGGACAGGTTTCGAGGCCGCAGGCCGACAGTCCGGCTTTTCCGTCCTCCGTCTTCTTTTCGAACCTGACGGACAGGAATGTCCGTCCTCCGTCTTCTCCTCCGCAACGCGACTGCGCCGAGGGCCGCCAGGCCCGCGAGCCCGGCGAATGTTGATGGTTCGGGCACGGAAATGCCCCGCAACCAGAGAAGGCGGACCTCACGGAGGACGGACATTCCTGTCCGCACTCTGGAGTTTGGCGGAGACGAGGAAGACGGACATTCCTGTCCGTCCCGAGCCGCCTCAAATTCCCCGAAAAACTCCGCGCAATTCCATCATGCCCGACGGACACGTTTCGAAGCCGCAGGCCGAGAGTCCGGCTTTTCCCTTTCAAACCTGACGGATAGGTTTTGAGCGCAAGCGACAGTCCGCCATGTCTGTCCTCCGTTTTCTGTTCGAACCTGACGGACAGGAATGTCCGTCCTCCGTCTTCTCCTCCGCCGTGAACGTGCCGTCGACCGTGACATCGCCGTTCTCGGTGCTGCCGCCGTCCGATGAATGTAGGGTTAGACCCTATGTAAATTACGCGCCATCGGTCTTAGTATTCGGCGTCGTTGCTGCCTGATTTGGTCGGTCAACGTCCGTCGCCACGTCGGCGGCGAATCCTCGTTCTACTCTCTATGAAAACCATGCCCACGTATCAAACCGTCGAATTCACTGGCACGTCAGCCAAGTCCTCTGATGACGCGGTGAACAACGCCGACCACCCTTCATAATGCACTCCACGGATGGCTGGATGAGCGGATGGATGAATGGGGGCAACCTGTGGCTGGACACGGTCATCGGCTGCTTGGTCGTCGTTGTGCTGGTCCTGGTGATCATGAAACTCACCAAAAAATGACGGATTTTTCACCCCGTTTTTCAACCGTAGAGTAGTCGGAAACCCGGATCGTCATGACTAATCACACCCCCCACTCGGACCAGAATTTTCCGGTTGTCTGCATAGGCGGCTCAGCCGGCGGACTCGATGCCTTTACCCGCCTACTGAAGGCACTCCCGGCTGATATGGGAGCCGCCGTCGTCATCGTTAATCATGTGAGAAAAGTGGCCACACTGCTCCACGAGATTCTCCCGCGTTTTACCGCGATGCCGGTGGAGCTGATCACGGATAAATTGGATATCCGACCCAACCGTGTATTCATAATCCCGACACAGCGCGATTTGCACGTGCTCGACGGTGAATTTCGGCTGCAGCCGGTATCCAAGCCGCGAGGCTGGCCCGATGTGATCACGAATTTTTTGCGTTCTCTGGCGGAGCACTGGGAAGGGCAGCTGATCGCGGTCATCGTGTCGGGATACGATGGCGACGGGGCCGAAGCACTCCACGATATTAAAGCAGTGGGAGGCATCACTATCGCCCAGAAACTTGAAACGGCGGTGCAACCCGACATGCCGGAGAGCGCCATTGCCAGCGGATATGTGGACTTTGTGTTATCGCCCGAAGATATCGCCCGGAAAATCACCGAGATTGCCGGTGCCGCGTCCCGGACTGCGGGAACCTCGAAAGAGATCGTGGCACCATGAAAATGAATGCGCCGACGCCTGAACTGCTCGATCGTATCGACGCTTACTGGCGCGCCGCGAACTACCTCTCCGTAGGACAGATTTTTCTGTTCGACAACCCGTTGCTGAGGCGACCCCTCGAGTCCACCGACGTAAAACGCATGCTGCTCGGTCATTGGGGCACCACGCCGGGGCAGAACTTCATCTACGCGCACCTCAACCGCGTCATCAAAGCCTACGACCTCGACATGATTTACGTGTCCGGGCCCGGTCACGGGGGTCCCGCGCTTGTGGGCAACACGTATTTGGAAGGCACCTACAGCGAGATATACCCGGACATCAGTCAGGACGAGGTCGGCCTGCAGAAACTCTTCAAACAGTTCTCCTTTCCCGGCGGCATTCCCAGTCACGCAGCGCCGGAAACCCCGGGTTCGATCCACGAGGGAGGGGAGCTCGGCTATTCGCTCAGCCATTCCTTTGGTGCGGTGTTCGACAATCCCGACCTGATCGTCGCGTGCGTGGTCGGCGACGGGGAAGCGGAAACCGGTCCGCTCGCCACGGCCTGGCATTCCAACAAATTTCTAAGTCCCGTCACTGACGGAGCGGTGCTGCCGATTCTGCACCTCAACGGCTACAAGATCTCGAATCCCACGGTCTTGGCGCGCATCACCCGCGACGAGCAGACGCAGCTGTTTCACGGCTATGGTTGGACCCCGTATTTTGTGGAATACCACGACGATTCTGCGGCCATGCACGCGGCGATGGCCGCGACAATGGATCTGGCGATCGGTGACATCAAACGCCTCCAACACGAAGCCCGCGTGCTGGGCAACGCCACGCGTCCTCGCTGGCCCATGATTGTGCTCAATTCGCCCAAGGGTTGGACCGGGCCGACGTGGGTCGATGGGCAACAAATCGAGGGCACGTTTCGCGCGCATCAGGTGCCCCTGCACCCGCATGCGCACCCCGGACACCTTAAATTATTGGAGGCTTGGCTGCGCAGTTATCGACCGGAGGAACTCTTTGACGGACAAGGTAGCCTTAACCCGGAACTCGCCGAACTGGCGCCGGAGGGGGAGCGCCGCATGGGGGCAAATCCGCACGCCAACGGTGGCAAACTGCTCCGCGATTTAAACCTGCCGGACTTCCGTAACTACGCTGCGATCGTGCCAGAGCCGGGCGGGCCCGGCATCGGCGACACGCACGTGCTCGGGCCGTTTCTGCGCGACGTGGCGAGGCGGAATGAAACGCAGCGAAATTTTCGGGTGTTCGGGCCGGATGAGACGTTGTCCAACGGGCTCGCCGCGCTGTTCGAAACGACCGACCGTCAATGGGACGCCGCCGTGGTCCCGCACGACGAGTTTCTCGCGCCAGAGGGGCGGGTGATGGAAATGCTCAGCGAGCATCAATGTGAAGGCTGGCTCGAAGGCTACCTGCTCACGGGACGGCACGGTCTATTCAATTGTTACGAGGCGTTCATCCACATCATCGACTCGATGTTTAACCAGCACGCCAAGTGGCTCAAGGTTACGGCCGGATTGCCCTGGCGACGCAAGATCGCTTCGCTCAACTACCTGCTCGCGTCTCACGTCTGGCGCCAGGACCACAACGGTTTTACCCATCAGGATCCCGGGTTCATCGATCACGTCGTGAACAAGAAAGCGTCGGTGGTGCGGGTCTATCTGCCACCGGATGCGAACTGCCTGCTGTCGGTCATGGATCACTGCCTGCGGAGTCGGCATTATGTCAACGTCGTCATCGCAGGTAAGCACCCCTCGCCGCAATGGCTCACGATGGACGCCGCCGCCCAGCATTGTGCGGCCGGGATTGGCATTTGGCCATGGGCCAGCCACGACGGCGGACGGGATCCCGATGTCGTCATGG
>CAXBOL010000500.1:0-4422 GCA_963977295.1 uncultured Opitutaceae bacterium | reverse complement strand
GTCGCTGGGCATCGTAGTCCAAAATGCGATATGGCACGTCGGCGTAGCTGAAGGTGCGCGGTCGCAACGTTGCGGCGAGACGGTCGGGGTGCAGGCGGACTGACCATTCGAGCAGTTTCAGGAGGTAGACGACTTGGTGGTCGCCCCAATACCCAATCGAGGCCCAAGGATCTTCGGGGTCGGGCTCTTCCCATTCAATGCCCGTTTGCGTGATGCGATAAGGATTGTAGCCATCAGCCGTGGAGGCGTTGAGAAACGTGGTGATGGCGCCGTCAAGGAACTCTGGGTAGCTCAGGCAAAGGGCCTCCCAGTTTTGAAAGATGTCGCGCCAATTGCCTTCGTAGGCGAGACGTCGTTTACCTTGCGCATCACGTAAACGGATACTGAATTTGTTCCAAGGCCGGCTGGGATCGCCGTGGCGACGGCTGAATGAAAGTGGCAGGTAAGATGTCGCGATTCGCGTCAGATCGGGGTCGCCAAGAGCCCGCACACTGGCGATCAATTCAGTTCGGTCGAGGTCGGCGGGAAGTTGGGCGAGGAAGTCGGCGTGCCGCGCCGCCGTTGCCTGGTTATGGATTTTGGCGTGGGTCGCGAAATCTGCCCCAGGCAGCCGGTGGCCAGCCATAAAAGTGCCGCCGCGCATGATGTTGAACAACACGTTCGCGAAGTGGTGCGCGGTGGCGGCTTCGTCGCCCGATTGCTGGAGTCCATCGGCCGAACCCACGAGTTGACGCAGTTGATGCGTGGATTTCTGTTGGGCCTCGGTCATGAGGTCCTCCGCTTGGGGGTCTTGTGATTGGCGCAGGCGGGAGACGACATCGGCGTGGCCGAGATTAGTGTCGGCGACCAAGTTCCAAGCGACGGTTTGAGTGGGAGCCAAATCAAGGGTCGTGGTTAGCAGATAGGCCCCACGTTTGCCACGGCTTTGGGTGGCGGAACTTAAGGCGCGTCCGGCGCGGAAGTCGGAGAGTTTTTCGTCGGTGAGCAGGAGCTTGGCACCGGGCAGTCCGGTGGACCAAACTACGCTCGCGCGCATGGCTTCGACCGGCTGGGGCAAATCGACAATTTGCGATTGCAGGGCGTAGACGGCGAATCGGGAACCGGGCTCAACGGCGCTGGTTTTGTAGGCGTCGACGAGATTGCTGCTCAAGCTTTGCAAGCGTTGCGGAATCGCGGCGGGAAGGATGTTGCGCAGACCATCGACCAGGCGCACTGAAATTTCTTCATCAGTCAGGTTCCGTAGTTGGCAGGAGCGGATGAATCCATGCGAATCGGCGGTCGACCAACTGTAACTCATGGCGAGACCGAGGTCCGACCTCACTTCTTCGAACCACAGGCGGTCACCTTCAATGCTTTTGAAGAGTGAGCGAGAGAGCGTGGAGAGATGATTGGTCGCAGGGTCGAATGGTTGCCAAAGGATTTCACCGGTAGGAGTGTCGACAGCAAGCAGGCTAAACGGACCAATTTGGCCGGCGCTATCGTAGATGCGGTCAACCGTTTGATAAGGGAATAAGGCACATTCCGCGTCGCGGCGACCGGCGGTGAGCGCCCCATTGCTAGCCACAAACATCCACAGGTCGGTCGGGCTGACCAAGTTGATCAAAAACGCGGGCAAGTGTTGCACGTGGTCGATGCGATAACAGCGGGTGCCGAACGCGGTGCAGAATTGCCCGCGAGGCAGGGTTTCAGAGTTTTCAAGGGCGGGTGAGCCGGCGAGAGAGGATGGCGTGGACATGCTCGGAGACGTTTAGGTTTCGAAGGAGATCGAAAGTTGGGAAGACAGGCGTAGCTAGGGTCGGATTTGCACCGACCGACGGGATGAGTTAGTGACGGGAAAGGGCGGACGACTTGGGTGGCGGATTAATCGGCGAGTTTGCTGAGATCACTTTCCATTTCGGCCACGATTTTTTCGGTGAGTGGATAGAACCAAATTGCTACCACGCTGCCGATGGCGAACGCAGCAGGGACAAGCGTGAACATAAGACGGATGCCGAGTAGACTCTCGGAAGTTTGTGCGGTGTTGGCTTCAAATCCGAAACTGGACAGCATCCAACCGGCGATGGCTCCACCAATGGCCAAGCCCAGTTTTTGGGCGAATTGGGCGGCCGAAAACACCAAGGCGGTGGATCGGTGGCCGAATTTCCATTGTCCGTAATCTGCGACATCGGCAAACATCGACCATACGATCGGAATCGTGGGACCAATAATCAAAGCCCCGAGAACGTTCATGATGAACATTACGATGATGGCGTCGGCTGGAATGAAGAAATACAGCGCCATCACCACAGCGTTGATGGCCGATAGTCCGATCATCAATTGGCGTTTGCCCCAAAAGCGCGATATCCACCCGGTAGCGACTACGCCGAGGATCAGCGAGACGGTCCCGCTAGTTAAAAACACGCTGCTCAAATCGAATTTCCACAGCCACGGGGACCCATCGTCACCGACGTAGTATTTGAAGAAATGCAGGGTCACGGCGCCACGGACGGCGACGTTGGTGAGCGTGAATATTCCGGCGATGAACATGATCACCCAAGGCCGGTTCTTGATCAGCAATGAGAGCTCTTTCTTGAGATCGGATTTTTGATCTTTAGGGGGCTGAACCCGTTCGCGAGTCGTCGCAAAAGTCGTCCAAAAGAGCAGCACCGCTACGACGGCGAAAATGGTCATGGTTGCTTTGTAACCCACGGCTCGATCGCCCGCGCCAAAGTGGGTAACCAAAGGCAGCGCCAACGCCCCAATCAAAAACTGTCCACCAAAAGCGCAGGCGAAACGATAGGTCGAAACCGAGGTGCGTTCGGCAGAGTTGGGGGTGATCACGCCCAGCAGGGCGGAATAGGGGATGTTGATGGCGGTGTAGATCAACATCGTGGCTACGTAGGTCACGTAGGCATAGATGAGTTGGGTGCCGGGTGCTGCATCGGGCACTGCGAACAACAGGAATCCGACGATACCAAAAGGGATGGCGAGGGCGGCCAGATAAGGACGATATTTACCCCAGCGAGTTTTCGTGCGGTCAGCGATCGTGCCCATCAATGGATCCGTCACGGTATCGAATAACCGTGCTACCAGGAAGAGTGTGCCTACCGCGCCCGCCGCGAGTCCGATCACGTCGGTGTAGTAAAAAAATAGGTAGGTGTTGATCGTGTAGAAAACGAAATTGGACGCGGTGTCACCGAGGCCATAGCCGATTTTTTCGCGAACAGAGAGGTGGGTTCCTTGATCAGTAGGATTAGTCATGGGGCTTAAGGGGAGCTTAGGCGTGGCACACTGATGTAGGATAATCAATGAAATTGCATAAAATTACATAAAAAGTCCAAACGGCCCATTGGACCCCACTCCGGTAATTTTCAGGGGGCCGTATTTGAGAGATCGACTCGAGCCCGTTTCGGAGTTCGCTTGGCGCGATGAGATTCTACCCCGGCTTGCCTTTTCGTCGTCTTGGAGTGGTCGCGTTGCTTGTCGCGTTGGGTGCGGCGTTGAGCGCGCCGAGTTTTGCGGCCGACGCTTCCGTCGGTGCGACCAAACGCGGGAATCCGAAGTTTTTTGAACTTCACGCCGAGTTCCTCAAACGAGGAGCCCAAGGCCCGGTGGGCCTTTTATTCTTGGGCGACTCCATTACGGAGGGTTGGAAAAGGGTGCCCGAGCTCTGGGAGACCACTTACGGAAAATATCAGCCGGCCAATTTTGGTATCGGTGGCGATCGCACCGAGCACGTGATCTGGCGAATTGAGCAGGGCGAGCTGGAAAAAATTTCCCCCAAGGTGACGGTGTTAATGATCGGCACCAACAATACCGGGGACAATGCGGCGGTGGAAATTGCCGCGGCCAACCGCAAAATTGTGCGGATGATTCAAGCGGAACTCCCTGAGACCAAAGTGTTGCTGTTGGCCGTGTTTCCGCGCGGGCCGCGGGCCAACCGCGACGGCTCAATGGACAATTGGGAGGAAAAGATGGCGAAGATTCGCGCGATCAACGCCGACATGGCGCTACTTGATGATGGGGATCGGGTGCGGTTCCTGGATATTGGAGATCGCTTTAAGGCCCCGGATGGCTCGATTCCGAAGGATATTATGCCGGACCAATTGCATCCTAACGCCGCGGGCTATCAGATCTGGGTCGATGCCATGGCACCGCTGCTCGGGGAGATGATGAAGTAAGCTGCCGTGGGGACGGTATGGCGAATCGAGTATAGTCCGGAACTGAGGGGGCTCGGCCTAGCGGAGAGTCGGTGCTGAACTCAAGCGAGGGAACGCGCCCAATGGGGCGACCCAGGTGTTCCGCTACGGGGCGAATGCGGGTTCGGCTTCGACGGAGCGAGTCAGATTGACCAGCAAATTGTTATGAAATGTGAGTATGATCGTTTCTTGGCGATCGATGCGCTGGTGGGACTGATAGAAGTTAAGAAGGACGCCTGATGGC
>CAXBOL010000499.1:0-4429 GCA_963977295.1 uncultured Opitutaceae bacterium | reverse complement strand
AGACGATCATAGTCGCCGTTGCGCAGCACCTCCGCGAGCGCCGCATTGATCTGCTCCCGCTTTCTGGCATAGTCCGGCTGCACGACCATGTGGAACCGGTGATTCACGTCGTCCACGAATTCCCGGTTTAACCCCATCTCGTCCGGTTGCTCGAATTTCAAGGGTCGGGTGAGTAACGCAAAATCACATCGCTTCTCCTTCACCGCCAAGAGCACCTCCTGCCATTTGTCAAAACCCACGATTTGCGCGCCCCAACCTTTGTTTTTGACCGCGTTGAGATACGACATCGTGCCATTGAGCATCGCCATGGACTTACCCGCGAACTGCGAGGTGTGAGTGATGCCGGGATCTCCCGGTCTTGTGTAGGCGACCCCGTGCATCGAGGCGTGGGGGATCGAATACGACATCGTTTTACGGCGCTCGTCCGTTTCGATCACATTCGCCAGGGCATCGAGCTTCCCCGCTTCATAACGATTCAAAATAAATGACCATGAACTGGCCACGATTTCGAATTGCACCAGCCCGGTCTGCTCCATCGCCGCCAGCAATTCGGGCGTAAACCCCTGCGCCTTCCCTCCCTCAACGGTGAAAGAGAGTGGCGGCGAGTTGTTTTCCACCCCAATCCGAATGACCGGGATGGGTTCGTCCTCCTGCGCCCACAGCGATCCGACGAACCCGCCCCCCAACACCATAGCCAAGAAGCCCGCCAGTATCGCGCCTTGGCTGGGAGGCGAATCTCGAAATCTGCCCAATAGCCTCACGTCACACCTCCCTTTGGCACGATGTGCTTCGATGCACTCGTCCGGTTCGAGTTCAGACTTTGATCAATCGCTCTCCCACATCGCGCCCGCAAAAAATCAGCCACCTGAAGATCGGACGATCTCAATGGCGATGCCTTCGCTTTGTCATACTTTGGCCGAGAACTCATCTGGAACAAGGAACCGATTAAACCACTGCTTAACCTCACCTGCATATTAACCGTCTTTAGCCTCTAATCCACAACGCTTTCAGTGCCGCATATTTTGGCAATCCTTCCTTGATATCTGCGCTTCCGAGATACCGATTTAGTTCAGCATGCTTACCTTCTCCTCCATTCAGGCGGCGTCAGCGCGGATCGCGCCACATATTAAGCCGACCCCAGTGCTCACCTCGGCCTCCCTCGATGCGATGGCTGGCGCACCATTGTTTTTCAAAGCCGAACACCATCAGGCCATTGGTGCTTTCAAAGCCCGGGGCGCCACCAACGCGATATTCTCACTCCCGCCCGACGTGGCGGCCCGCGGCCGTCGCCTACGCGGCCCGCCTGCGCGGAATTCCCGCATATATTGTCATGCCCACCAACGTGCCGGGGGTGAAACGAGCCAATGTGCTCGCGCAGGGCGGCATCATCATCGAGTGCGAACCGACCCTGGATTCACGGGAGTCCACCGCTGCCCGCGTGCTTGCCGAACGCGGCGGCACCTTGATTCACCCCTATAACGACTACGCCGTCATGGCCGGTCAAGGCACCGCCGCCCTCGAGTTCCTCGCCACGCACCCGGACCTCGACCTGATCCTGTGTCCCGTGGGCGGCGGGGGACTCCTGAGTGGCACCGCCGTCGCGGCCAAGGCGCTGCGCCCGGGAATTGGCGTCATCGGGGTCGAACCCGCTGCCGCCGATGATGCCGCCCAGTCCTTCCGCACCGGCCAACTCGTCCGCCCGTCCACTCCACCGCAAACGGTGGCCGATGGACTCCGCGGCGCCCTCGGAGATCTGACGTTCGCGGTCATCCGCGACCACGTCGACGATATCGTGACCGTTGCGGAGGCAGCCATTGTTGAGACGACTCAATTGCTGCAAACCACCTTCGATGAGCCCATCGAACCCTCGTCGGCCGTGCCATTGTCCGCCCTCCTCGCTGGCGCCATTCCCCGGACGCAAGGTCTCAAAATCGGCATCATCCTGACCGGCGGGAACGTCGACCGCTAACTGCTCATGCGACGAATACCTCCACTCAAATACCGACGATCGCGGTTGCTCCGGCGGTAGGGCCGACTTGATTCCGCACTGCGACCATGGACGGACTTTCCTTAATTCAAGACTTGGCTCTCGTGCTGCTCGCCGCCGGCGCAGCGGGAGCGCTGTGCCGAAAACTTGGGTTGTCGGTGATCGTGGGTTACTTGGTGGCCGGCATCATCATCGGTCCGTTCAATCTGCCGTTCACCTACATTCAGGACCTCGCGCGGGTGCAGACGCTTTCGCAGATCGGGCTGGTGTTTTTGATGTTCTCCATCGGGCTGGGTCTGAGCTTGTCCAAACTGGGACGGATGGGCATCGGCCCGTTCATCGCGACCGCCGTGGGCGCCCTGCTGGTCTTGTCGGCCGGACGCGCGGCCTTCTCTTTGATCGGACTCTCCGGCCTAGAGGCGTTTTTTCTCGCCGCCATGCTGACTGTCTCGAGCTCGGCCGTGATCGCGAAGGTCATCAACAGTCTAAACCTCACGCACGAACGGGCCGGCCAGGTGGGCCTCTCCATCACGGTCCTGGAGGACGTCGTGGCCGTGGTGATGCTCACGATTCTGGGGGCCGAAGTCGCCGCGTCCACGTCGGCCGCCTCGCCGGGCCTCGCGGCGCTGCTCGCCAGCCTGTCGGCGTTTGTCGTGCTCCTGATTGCCACCGGGTTGTTTGTCTTACCCCGGCTTCTTCGGCGGCTACAAACCACGTTTGACGCGGAACTCCTCACCATCGTGGTGGCTGGTTTGCTCCTGCTGATGGCCGTGCTGGCCGTCGAAGCGGGCTACTCCCTCGCGCTCGGCGCCTTCCTACTCGGGGCCATGGTGGCGGACACCCCGCAAAAGGCTGCGGTCGAAGGGGCCTTTAGCGGGATGCGCGACATGTTCAGCAGCGTGTTCTTTGTCGCCATCGGCATGCTCATCGATGTGGGCCAACTTTGGGAGCTCTGGCCCATTATTGTCGGACTCACGGTCTTCACGCTGGGGGTGCGGTCGGCGAGTCTCTTTGTGGCCCTCACCCTGGTCGGCACCCCTACCGACGTGTCTCGCCGGGCCGCCCTGTTGCTGACTCCAGTGGGCGAGTTCTCATTCGTCATCGCGCAACTGGGCGTCAATGCTGGCGTGCTCGACGCCCGCTACTACCCGATCGCGGTGGGAGTCTCAATTTTGACGGTTTTTCTCGCGCCTCTGATCAATCAAAAAGCCGACCTCGTGGTCAGGTGCACGCTGCGGTGGCAGCCCGCTTGGCTCACTCGGTTGATGCATGATTATCCCACCTGGGTAGTGCGCCAATCCTCCACCGTTTTTCGCGGCCTGTGGTGGAAACTGATGCGGAAACGATTGATCCAAGTCGCCGGCGAACTCCTCCTCGTCGCGGGTCTGCTGGGATTTTCGCCCATCTTGCAGGGACTGTTGCTGAGTAATCCGTGGGTGGCTGAAAACCACCCCACCCTTTGGCAAATCTGCTTCTGGGCTGTTTTCGCCCTCTTGGTGGTCATCCCGCTGAACGCGTTGTGGCGAAACCTCTCCGCCATGGCGATGATCACGGCCGAGGCGATTGGTCACTCCACGCGAGCGCCCAAGGCTTTGATCGAGTCCTCCCTCAAGTTGATGGCAGCGTGTGGCATCGCCGGATGGCTGTTTGAATTCGTGCCCTTCGATTTACTCCCCCGCTGGTCGTGGGGCGCCATCGCCGCTGCCATGGCATTGACGGTGGTGTTCTTTGCTCGCCGACTGATCCTTTGGCACAGCCACTGGCAATATTCCGTGGAAGGCGCGCTCACCGCAAGTGCCTCCGTGGATCCCAGTATCACCCACACGCCTACCTGGCACGAGCGGGGTCGCAATTGGGGATTGAAACTTACCGAAATCCGCCTGCCGGAAAACTCCATCGCCGCGGGAAAAACGATCCGGCAACTCGCGATTCGCACCCGCTTTGGTTGCGCCATCGCGGAAATCAATCGCGCCGGCGTCCTGCTACCGAGTCCGAGCCCACAAGAGATGCTGTTTTCGGGGGATCGACTCCTCCTCATCGGAGAACCCGATGCCATCGAACGCGCCCGCCCCGAGCTTGCCGTCACCGCCAGCCGGGAACGCTTTGACTTCGAAGAGGCCTCGCTGGAATACGTCGATCGTCTGCCACCCGCGTGGATCGGTTTAACCATCGAGCAGGCGGTGCGCCGGTCTGAACTCGACCTGATGATCGTCGGGTTACAGCGCGACGACGTGCGTCAACTGAACCCCGGGGCATCCGCCGTGCTGAACCCGAGCGACCGCCTGCTGGTGCTCGGCTCGCCGCGACAACTCGCCCAACTCAACGCGATCATCGTCTCATCCGGACCTGATCCGGTCTCGACCTAATATCAACGTCTTTTGAGAAACAGACTTTAGTTCTACTTTGTTAAGAAAAGACTGGCCATTGGGGGCGAAAATCAGA
>CAXBOL010000498.1:0-4431 GCA_963977295.1 uncultured Opitutaceae bacterium | reverse complement strand
CGCTTGTATGCGAACTTCACGAGCCTGATCGTAAGCCTGCTTAAACAAGGTCTCATTGGTCAACAAAGCCAATTCCGTCTGTTTGCGTGCGGTGATGTCCTGAATCGTGCCAAAAATTCGAACGACTTTCGCGTGCTCAAACTCCGCAAACCCCTGGGTTTTCACCCACAGGGACCGGCCCTTAGCTGATACCCAAGGTAGTTCCAAATCGTAGGGCGTGCCCTTATCCATCGCCGCCTGCACGGCCTTGGTAATCACCGGGCGGGCTTCCGGAGCGAAGAGATTGATACCCTCTTCGAGCGGGGGTTCCGTTGAATGATCAATATCAGCGATGCGAAAGGTCTCGCGCGTCCAAGACAAACGCATGGTCGCAAGGTTCACCTGCCAGCCACCGACTTTGGCCAACTCTCCCGTGTGATCCAGCAGTTCAGATTGTCGCCGCAGGGCTTCAGCCTGATGTCGCAATCGCTGATTTACCCGCCGACGCCACCACATAAGTCCGATCAACAAGACCGCCCCCACGACCATCGGCCACGCATAGGGACGCAGGTCGTTTAAGCGAATAGGATGCGGCTCGATCGGCCCAATCCAAGTGGCATACAAGCGGTCGAAAGTCCCGTTTTGTCGCACGGTCGCCAGTGCTTCGTTGATCGCCTCCAAATTATCTCGATCGCCCACGTGGACGGCAATGTGAAACCGATGCTGCACGTCTTCCACGAACGCCCGACGCAGCCCCATCTCGTTCGGTTGCTCAAAGCTGAGCCGATTCGAAAGCAGGGCAAAATCGCACTCCCCATTTTTCACCTTCAGCAACACTTTCTCCCAATCCGTGTCAGCCACGATCGTGGCCCCCCAACCCTGATGGTTAACCGCATTGCGGTAGGATATTGTGCCCTTGAGCATGGCCATTTTCTTCCCCGCAAACTGCTCCGTGCGCGTGATCAAAGGCTCCCCGGGTCGCGTGTAGACCAACCCGTGCAAAGACGCGTGCGAGATGGAAAATTCCATCGTGGCCCGGCGCGCTTCCGTGTTCACCACGTTGGCCAGCGCATCGAGTCGACCGGCCGCAAACTCGGTGGAGATAAACAACCAGGATCCGGCGATGATTTCGAATTTGACCAACCCGGTGCGCTCCATTTCGCGCAGGAGCTCAGGCGTGAAACCCGCCGGAGGATCCGTTTCGATCTGATATGAAAGCGGTGGCGAATTCTCATCTAACCCGATGCGAATCGTGCGGACGTCGTCGACCTGAGCCGCACTCATCGTCATGAACAACACCCCGAAGAGAAGCAATGCGCACCGAAGGACGACCGGACGCGACAGCAAGGAGTCGGATGGTGAATCAGGTGACATGGGAGGTTCGGTTGCGGCAGACTCTCTTAATGGGCCGGAGGAGAGCCGGTCGGTTTTGTTTGGGCCCGGCTAGCCTTGGGCTCGAAAACGATTTCAAACCGAGCGCCCGGACCGGGACCGACGGTCACGGTGCCCTCCAACTGACGGACCAAATCACGCACCAGCTGAGTGCCGAGGGAATTGAGGCTCCGGTTCTCTAGCAGGGAAGGGCTTGATCGGTTACGACCTCGACCGGCTCGAGCACCAACCCCAATCGCACCGCGCCTTCATTCGCGGTTTGAGCTCTGAAGACCAGGGTGGCCAATTCACGCAAATATCGGGAAAGGTTCACCCGGACATAGTTTCCCGATCGGTAGAGGGTCTCGTGCAGCATGGCGACCGAACGTATCCGGCTCTGCATTTCTTTCATCAAGGTCTTGGTTTCCTGCTGCGTGCTCTTGGCGGAACCCAAGTGCAAGAGACTGGAAATCAACTGCAGATTATTCTTAACCCGGTGGTGAGCCTCCTTGAGCAGCGCCTCCTTATCGTGCAAAGCGACCCGCAACTCGACTTGGGCCGTGCGCAGGCGGAGTAAAGCGTCGATGCGAGCGAGAAATTCGGTTTTGCCAAAAGGTCGTGCGATATAGCCATCGGCCAGACCTGCCGACAACCCGGCAGCTTGATCCTCACCCGAGGTCTTCACGCCGGAAAGCAAAACCACAAAAACATCCGCCAGCGCGGCTTCACCCTTCAACTGCCGGGCCACCTCCATGCCATCACCATCGGGCAACATCACATCGAGCAACAGCATGGCGGGCAGATGCCGGCGGGTCAGCTCTATGGCCTCGGCCGCCGTGCTGCCAGTAACCACCGCGTAACCGGCGTCCGCTACGATCCGAGCAGTGGCCCGCAACACGAGCGGATCGTCGTCGATCACCACCAGTGTGACTGCCTGAGGTTGGGCCGAAGACCCCGTGCGGTTGGTGGGCGAGGTTTCGATTGGTTTCTGATTCATGACGCACTCTCCTGAGTTGAGTTGCACGGGGCGGGGGCAACCGGGTTTGATACTACTCGGCTCAACGGTAGGGTAAAGCCAAAGACTGACCCCCGGCCTACTACACTTTCCACCAACATTCTCCCGCCATGGGCTTCGATGATTTTACGGGCAATGGCTAGGCCAAGCCCGATACTGAGCTCACCCGTGGTCTTGCGTGCGGCCTGACCGCGGGAGAACGATTGAAAAAGCCGTTGTTGTTGTTCCGGCGTGATCCCCTGTCCGGTATCCTCGACTTCCACTCGAAGCTCAGAGGCCACCAGTCGGCTGCGGAGAGTCACCGTGCCGCCCGCCGGCGAATGCTCCACCGCGTTGCTCAGCAGATTGGTCAATACTTGCTCCAATTTCGGACCGTCCGCAAAAAGTTTGGTATAGTCGGCATCCAGTGCTCGTTTCACCCGCACGTCACGCTTGCCCGCAGCCAAGTTGATGAGCGTGACCGCCGCCTGAGCCAGCAACGCCAAATCCTCCGATTGCTCGTCGAGATTGAACCGACCCGCCTCGATCAAACTCACGTCGAGAAAATCGTCCACTACTCGACCCATGTTTAGGGCGGCTCCGCGAATGGTCTGCAAAAATTCCCGATGTTCCTCGATTAGGTGCCCGCCCGCTTCATCAATCAAAAATTCCGCGTAACTCAGGATCAGGCCGACCGGTTTGCGCAGATCGTGCGCCGCCATGCCGAGGAACTGGTTTTTAAGGACGCTGAGCTGGGCGAGTTCGTCGTTTTTCAGGTCGAGCTCGCGAGTGATGTTGTTCAGCTCGTGGTTCAACTCGAGCACCTCGCGACTGACCAATCAAGGCCTGCGCCTGCCTGTTGGCCGCCAGAATCATGCCCGCCCCATCCACCTTGACCACCAGCACACTCGTGCTCGCGGTCAGGAAATCCCAACCGGGTCCGGGAGGAAACGAATTTAACTTACTACTCATGGCGCTGTAACTGGACTTCGAGGTCGTCGAGTGAGGCGACATAAGTCACCGTGCGATAGGGCTGCAGGGCCTGCACTCCACCCCAACGAAAAGCCTGTCCACCTACCAAAATGGGCTGCTCGGGGTGTTGAGCCAGAATCGCATCCAAGGTTTGGCGCAGCGCCGGCAAACTGGAATAAAGACTCATGGAAAGCCCCACGACGGTGGGTCGGCGCTCAGCCGTTACTTTCAACAATTCCACCAGAGACGCGTTGGCCCCCAGAAAAATTCCCCGCCAGCCCTGCAGCTCGCAGAAATCCGCGATCATGCGCCCGCCCAACTGGTGAAACTCCTCACCCACGCAGGCGACGATGATGGCGTGCGCCCGGGCCGACCCGCCAAAGGCGCGGGGCTGCACCAAGGTCAACATGCGCTCGGTGATGGCCGTGGCCAGATGTTCGACGGCCACCGAGATCTGCTGCTGTTCCCAAAGTTCGCCCACTTCATACATGGCGCGCTGGAAGATTTCCTGATAGAGTGTCTTCAGTCCCACCTCCGCGGCCACCAGCTCCTGCACGATAGCCGCGCAGCCGGCTCGGTCGCCTCTCAGCAGCGCCGCGAGGTAATTTTGATAACGATTTTCGGCGATCCCTGCGCAGGAAGATGAGGTTGTCATGGCGCGGCTGAGTCGAGGGTTGCGGTCTGTTCAGCCATGTCACGCGCGGTGTGGAGTGCGGTCTCGACCGCCTGGATCCAGACCGGCGGAAAACGATCCGCGTCTGACATCCAAGCGTGAAGACTCTTCACCGCCCCGGGGCAACCGGCCAGCTCGTCGGCCACGGCAGCCCCGAGCAGTCGTCCGGTGTGGGGAAGACGCGTTCTCCATTCCGGGCCCACGGCGCGGTCAAATTCATCGGCCAAGGTGTCGATTTGATCATCAGTCAGATGCTGGCTGCGGGCTGCATGCAGGGCCGCCGTGGCGGGCAGGAGCCGCGCGTAGGCCGCCGTGTTTTCCGGGATCGCCGCCGAGAGTTCCGTCACGAGCACTTCCAATTGATCTTCCAACAACAGCGTCGGCATGCCCCGGCCGGCCAAGACGCGGCCCAACCAGCGGACCTGCTGCAAAATCTGCGGCG
>CAXBOL010000497.1:0-4434 GCA_963977295.1 uncultured Opitutaceae bacterium | reverse complement strand
CCGTTACCAACGTCCGCAACTGGATCCGACTGACCAAAAATGGGGCGGAGCCAAACTCTATGCCGCCGGCAATCCCCTCCAGCTCAGCTACGGCCACATCGCTCTTCAGGCCGAAGGCCAGCCAGTGTGGTTCCGCAACATCGAGCTAAAACCCCTCCCCTTCGAGGAGTAACCCACCTCGAGGACGACCGAACAAGAATCGAAACGCGGAGTTATATCTGGTCCCGCTTCGACTAGGACGCGTGGCGCGCCCGACTAAACCCGATCCGACCACACCGCCAATTCGTTACCGCTGGGTTCGGTGAAATGAAACCTGCGACCGCCCGGGAAACTGAAGATGGTTTGGACGATAAGCCCTCCCCCGCGTTCAACCTTAAGTTGAGTCGCTTCCAAGTTTTCATTGTAGAGCACCACCAAAGCGGCACCCGTGGCGGTGGTGGAAACGAGATCGGACTGGAAAAACCCTCCCGCTAGTCCGGCCTCTGAAAACGCGATATACTCGGGGCCATAGTCTTCGAAACACCACCCAAAGGCCTCGATGAAAAACGCCTTGGTTTTCGCCAGGTTCCGACAAGGAAATTCCACGTAATTGATTTTCTCGTGCTGACTCATGACGGGAGACATTCAAACTTGATTCACTCGCCGTTGGCCACGTGTTTCTGGACAATCAACCCAACCGCTTCTTGCGCGGCCGCCAGCCCCATCGCTGCCGTCACCCAGACGGCGGTGCCAAACCCACTGGCACAATCCAATTTTAAATTACTGCCTGGTTCCGCTTCCGTGCGGCAGGTGCCATCAGTCCACGGATATACCGGATTCTCTGCCGACCACACACAACGCACGCCATAGCGGTTGCCTTCGCCGCGGGCAAACCCGTGCTCTCGCCGTAGCTTTTTGCGCACCATCTTCAAAAGTTCATCTCCCCAAGCTTCGCCTAAATCACCAATACGGAGCTGACTCGCATCGCGTTTCCCCCCAGCTCCCCCCACCGTCACACAACGCCGATCCAGCCTCACACAGGCCCCGATCAGATCGGCTTTATTGGTGGTGCCATCGATCGCGTCGACCACCACGGAAAACGTTGGGGCGAGCAGGCGTTCCGCATTCGCCGCCGTCAAAAACTCGGTCACGACCTTTACTTCACATTCTGGATTAATCAGCCGCACCCGTTCAGCCAACGCCTCCACTTTCGGCCGTCCTATATTCCCTTCCAGCGCCGGCAACTGACGGTTGGTGTTGGTCACGCACACGTCATCAAGATCGATGAGGGTCAGCGCCCCAATCCCGCTGCGGGCGAGACCTTCCACGGTCCACGAGCCCACGCCTCCCACTCCCACCACCGCGACATGGGCCGCGCTCAGGCGCGCCAATGCGCCCGCCCCGAAAAGGCGACCCAGGCCCCCAAATCGCAAATCATACGTCTCACTCACGCGTCGATGGATTCGCGCAGCGCCGCAATTCCCGCCACCACATCCGCCCCGGCAGGTTGTTGAAATATCCGCAAATCAAATACCTTGGAGACCGCAATCAGGTGATCAAAAAGATCCGACTGCACTCCCTCGTAAAACGCCCAGGCCGTATTGTTGACGAAGGTATAAATTTCCAACGGCAATCCGTGTTCGGTCGGCTGGAGTTGGCGCACCAACAGGGTCATCTCTTGGTGGATGTGAGGGTGGTTCTTGAGATAGGCCAAACAATAGGCGCGAAAGGTGCCGATGTTGGTCAGACGCCGACCATTGCCCAACACGTTGGCGGCATCACCCAGCTTCTCGTTGTCCCGCTTGATGTCCTCCTTTTTTCGATCCAAATGCTCCCGCACCAGTCCAATCTTCGACCACCGCTCCAGCTGTTCTTCATTGGCGAAACCGATGGAGGACACATCGAAGGTCAACGATCGCTTGATGCGTCGCCCGCCCGAGGCCGACATGCCTTTCCAATTTTTAAACGACTCTGAAATCAGGCTATAAGTCGGAATCGTGGTAATGGTCTTGTCCCAGTTTTGAACCTTCACCGTGGTCAGTGACACGTCGACCACGTCGCCGTCGGCCCCCGCCTTGGGCATCTCAATCCAGTCCCCCACTTTGACCATGTTGTTGGCCGAAATTTGAATCCCCGCGATGAAGCCCAGGATCGCATCCTTGAACACAAACATCATCACCGCCGTCAGGGCGCCCAAACCAGAGAACAGGTAAACCGGGGATTTGTTCAACAATACCGACAACACGAAAATCAGCCCCACCACGGTCGCGACCAACTTGATCGCCTGCATGAACCCCTTAACCGGAACCCCCTTGTTCTCCTCCTTCTTGTCCATGATCATCTGGATTCCGTTCAACAGAGCGAACAAGACGCTCAACCAGATGAAGATCAGATAAATTGTGACCGCGCCGTGGACTCCGGCCATCACGCGGGGCGAATCTCCCAACACCCCCGGACCGAAAGTATTGATCACCAACGCAGGCGCCAAATGCGAAAGGCGGGTGAAGACACCGGATTCGAGCAAGGCATCATCCCATTGCATTTTACTGCGCTTCACCACCGCTTGGACCGCCTGTAGAATCACGTGCTTGGCCACATAATTAGCCGCCCAGGAGAGAAACAACACGACCACCGCCCCAATCGCGACTCCCGCAAATTCCGCCCACGCCAGCGGGACTCCCAAGTCGAGCAGGGTTTGATTAATCTGATGTAGTAGCGGTGCCATAATTGAGACCATCGAAGGCAACACCTCCGCGTTCGTCAACCCGCGGGCTAATCCTTAAATTCCAGCGTATACGCCCGGCCTTGGGCCGCATGATTTCCCGTTCCGACCACCAGGGCCGAATCCGACAACACCGCCAAATTGCTCGCACCTCCCGTTTCGTCCCGTCCAAGCTCAATCCACTCGAACCACTCGCCCTTCGCCTCGTCCGAGATCAGCAAAACATGACGATACGGTTTTTGCGTCTGGTCGGTCGCGCTCATGACCCACCACGACTTCGGCCCCATCGTCAGCCGCACACATTGCCCCAGAAACCCCTTATCCCAAAAACGACGAGACTCCGCCCACGTCATGCCTCCATTCGCACTGCCAAACAAGGTCGCGATACCCGAGGCTAGGACAAACGTATCATCGCCCTCGCGGAAAAACCCCATCAGATCGCGCGCCTCGCTCAGCTCAGCCGTCTGCGCCCAGGTTTTGCCATCATCATCCGAGCGGTAAATCTTCCCTGATCCCTCATATCCGATTCCCGCCAACACCTCACGGCCGCCCCAATACCCAAACGAAGTCACGTTTTGCCGGGGTGCCTCATCAGACAGGGCCAGCCAGTCGAAATGGCCAAAATTATCCTCCGATCGCACGAGACTCGTCTTTCCATTTTCCGAACGTCGCAGCCCCACCAACATCGTTCCACTCTCCAGCTGCACCAACCCTACGGTGCGGCTCGATTTCGGACGTGCGATCACGTCCCAACTCTCTCCTTCATCCGTGGAACGCGCGACCAAGGCCGGCTCCGACGTGGTGATGTAAAGGTGACCATCCTCGGCCCGAATGTAATTGCGCACATCCTGAATTCCCCACGCTTCGCCCCCGTCCCACACCTTTCGCCAGGTCTTCCCTGCATCCTCAGTTTTAAAAATGTCTCCCGTCTCCTCGGTTCCCACCAAACCCGCACCATCGGCCAGCTGAAACGAAGACCGCACATTTGATTCACCCGCCGGCTCGAACACCGCCGTAATTCGCACCGCCGGAAATCGCCCCGCCTCCGCCGCTGTCACCGCAGCTGGGGGCTTAATCGCCCCCGCCACCCCGCTCGCTGCCGCCAACCACAATGCCGCGAGGAGAACTTGTTGCCGTCCACTAGTCTCGGGGGATACAGGATTCATGTCATAGTTATTACATGAAGCGCCCCAAAAAACTATCCTAGAATTTTGCGCACCGCCTCAATCGCCGCCTGCTGTCGTTGATCCCCGATGCCTCTAACGCTCACCCACGGCAACCCTCGCTCGACCATCATTGCGCGACATCGTTCCGCCGAAGCTAACCACGTCTCTCGATCGCAAAAACTCCTCTGCGGATCATCTTCCCACGCCAAATCGGGTTCACAGAACAGGTATAGCGCGTAAGCACGACTACGTTGGTCCGCCGCCTCGCGCACCCATGGCGGACATTCCCCCGGGAACAGCTCGTCTGCCCAGCGGACATTCATCAACAAATCCGTATCGCAAAACACGACCCTCTCCGCCGCAGCTGCGGCCGTTTCTTCATTCGCGATCTGACCACGAGCAATGGTCGCCAGGTCAGATCCTTGAATTCGTCCGTCGTGGCGGTCCCAAAAGGAGCGCACAAACTCTGGAGCCCACACCGTGCTGTAGTGTTTGGCCAACGCGAGCGCCAAGGCCGACTTTCCCGTCGACTCGGTGCCGGACAGAACCACCCGCTTAATCATATGA
>CAXBOL010000496.1:0-4435 GCA_963977295.1 uncultured Opitutaceae bacterium | reverse complement strand
GTCGCTTAAAATCGACGTCATCGCCGAACGCATGAGTTTGGCCGGCGAAGAGCTGCGCTGTGATCCAGCGATTAAGGAGGTGATTGATGTCACGACCGGAGAGCCGCTCCCCTGTGTGGCGCCGGGGCGCTTTGGACTGCACGGGAAAGGTCGGCTGTTGTTACGGATTTCCGATTATTTTGTCGGGGCCGACTGACGGGCGGGTGGCTGGGGAGTGATCTATGCGGTGGGGCCGAAGAAGTGATTTTCGAGGGCGATGCACAGGGCGTGATAGATAGGCAGGTGCCGTTCCTGAATGTTCGGTGTGCTATCGTGAGGCACTCGGATCGAAACATCACAAAGTGCGGCCATTTTACCGCCGCTGCGGCCGGTGAGCGCGATCGTGCGGACGCCGCGGGTGCGAGCGACGCGAAGCGCATGCAACACGTTGGTGGAATTGCCCGAGGTGCTGATGCCGAGGAGCACGTCGCCGGGTTGCGCGTAGACGTGCACCTGCTGGGCGAAGACCAATTCGGGAGCGACGTCGTTGGCGAATGCCGTCGATAGCGCGGGGTGAGAGGTGAGGGAGATGGCCGGCAGACCTCCCTGGAGGTGGTCGGCGAGGTAAGTGCCGGCTTCAGCATGATCCCGTGTCAATTTGGAGCGTTCCCCGGAGTCGAGCGACCGGCTGAGCATGAACCCTTTGACCAATTCGCCGACGATGTGATCGGCATCGGCTGCGCTGCCGCCATTGCCACAAGTGTAAAGCCGGTGGCCGGAAGAAAACGCGTCGACTAGAATCTCGTGGGCCGCCTGAATGTTTTCGAGAACGGGTGAGAGATCGGGGTAGTCTTGACCGAGGGAAACGAAACGAGGATTCATGAGTGAGGAAGTCTTAAGAGCGCGGCAGACGGCGGCAATGGCACTTTAGTAGCCGATGGGTTTGTTGAAATTCAGCGGTGCGGGCGAGTGGTGCCTGGGGAGAAATTATCCGTGAGCACAGTCCTTGCCTCATGGCCGGGGATTCGGCGTGTCGGGTCCGACGAAGGGATACCGACCGGCCTGCTGCACATGGTAAAGCATTTCGATGAAGATTTTGCGGTAGGCCGCGTTGAGCGCGGGGTCGGTTGGCGCGGTGCCCGTGCCGCCGAGCAGGTCGTGGGATTCCGTCGGGTCGGTGGCCAGGTCATACATCTCGATGGGACCGAAAGGGTCGCTTCGCAGCAGCTTCAGGTTGTCGCGTCGCACGGCGAACGACAGATTTCCGCCCCAACGGAAACGTCCCGAGCGCTTGGCAAAAAAGAGGGAGAAATCGCGGGGGGGCAGTGGCGCGTCGCGGAGCAGAGGGGCGAAACTGCGACCGTCGAAGGTGGCGGCGGTCTTAATGTCGATCAGATCCATGGTGGCGATCACCTCTTCGGTGGTGCTGCCGGGCGCGATGTGGTTCGGCCAGACGATAAATCCCGGCACGCGCAGACCGCCTTCATACATGGTGCCTTTGCCGTCTCGATACGGGCCGTTCCGTCCTCCGTAGCTGGCCATGCCGCCGTTATCCGAGGTGAAAATTACGATGGTGTTTTCGGCGAGATTGAGTTCGCGCAACGTAGCCATGACTTGGCCGATGCCGTCGTCCATGTGTTCGACCAGTGCCACGTAGCCCGCGCGCATGGGATCGAGGTCGGGCTCGCGGGCCTTGACGCGGGCGAGCCAATCGGGGGGCGGTTGGATGGGCGTGTGCGGGGCGGTGTAGGCAAGGTAGAGGAAGAAGGGGCGGTCAGGTGGAACTGATTGGGGGTGGGCTCCGGCGTGATCGCGGAGGAAATCGATGGTCCACTGGGTGAGCAGGTCGGTGATGTGCCCGCTGGGCGTGATGACCTGATTGTTTTCCCGCATCATGTTTTGTCCGCGGGTCAGGTGTTGGTAGTTGTCGTCGATGACCCCGCTGAGGAGGCCCTTGAAATAGTCAAACCCGCGGGCGTTGGGCAAATTGGGCGGCGACACGCCGAGGTGCCATTTGCCGATGGCGGCGGTCGCGTAACCATGATCGCGAAAGTCCTGCACCAGTGAAGGCACCTCCGGGTTCCAATATCCCCAGGTGTTGAGGGGTTGGTCACTTCGCACCACGCCGTGCATGCCAGTGGTGGTATTGGTCCGGCCCGTGAGAAGGGAAGCGCGAGTGGGTGAGCAGATGGAGCTGTTGGCGTAGGCGTTGGGGAACACCAATCCGGCACGCGCGAGCGCATCGAGGTGCGGCGTTTTGAGGTCGTCGCGGCCATGGTATCCGACGTCGGCCCAACCGAGATCATCGGCGACGATGATAAGGATGTTGGGGGGCGAAGGGGATGGGGCCGCGACACTGCCGCTGGCACTCAGAAGGAAGCCGAGCCAAAGTAGGAGAATCAGGTGAAACCGCGTCATGCCGGCGCTGAGACAAACGTATTCGTAAGAAAAAGGAAAGCGTGCGAGGGGAGTGATCCCTCACGCTGGCCCGGCCTCTTCGACGCTTACGGCTTTGAACGAGGGGCGTGCAAACCGTTGCGAAGGAGGGGATCCGATCGGGTTGAGGCGAAATTTATCGGTGCCGCGACAGAGGTAGGTTTTGAAGTTCGGATTTACCGAGAGGTCGTTTTTTACGTTCGTGCCCGAGTAGCGGATCGTGAGTCCGGCTCGACGTCGGGAGGAGGGATTGGCGGGTGACCCATGGATGGCGCGGTCGTCATGCAAGGAGCACTGGCCGGCCTGGAGACGAAACTGGATCGCCGACTCGGATGAAAAGTCCGTGCCGTCGGCCAATTGCAAACTGAGCACGGAGTCGGTGCCGGTGTTGCGTTGGTGTTGGACCAGGCCGCCGCGATGGGAGCCGGGAATCAGTTTCATGCCTCCGTTGACTGCATCGACTTCGTCAAATGCGAGCCACACCGTCACGGAATTATGCGGAGTCATGGGCCAGTAGTAGGCGTCTTGATGCCAACCGACGGTGGATGTGCTGTGCGGCTCTTTGATAAAGAAACTACTGGCCCAGCAGTAAAAGTTCGGCCCCAGCACGCCTTCAACCAGATCGTGAATCCGCGGATTCATGCAGATATCGTAGAGGTAGGTGCTGGTCTCGTGCCACTCGCGGATGTCTTTGCTGGTTTCGCCGGGTTCGAGCAGGGCGAGGAGCTGGGGGAGATCCGCGCTGATTTTGGCCATCTCGGCGGGTGTGTAAATCGGGGGCAGGTCGAGGAGGTATCCGTTTTCCTGATAAAATTTCTGTTGAGAGGAAGACAATCGATACGATTCGGAGGATGGCATGAGGGGAATGAAGTTAGGGTGAGGCTTAAAAGCGTCGGAACATTAACACCCTGCGGGCGGAAAAGCGTTCAGCAATTGACCGTCAATTGTTCATAATATTATCAATGACGATAAGTATGAATACATGGAGTAGTCGTCTGATCTCATGAAGGTTTTTCGCGATCCGCAATTGGTGAGTGGATACGTTTATGAGCACCCGGTGGAGGATTTGCCGGAATTGACTCATTGCGGTGAAGCGCTGTGTGGCACGGGTCACCATCTGGCGCCTCACACCCACTCCGGGTTCGAGTTCATGTATGTGTCCCGGGGGGAAGCTCGGTGGTGGGCGGGAGGACGGACGGAGGTGCAACGCCCGGGCGACCTTTACATTGCGTATCCCGGCGAGCGGCATGGCACGGGTCGAGTTCGTAACCGGGAGAATCAGCAATTGTGGGTGGGGGTGGAGTTTGATGGGCTGGGTCAAGCGGGTCGGGCTTTGGCGGAACGATTGCGCCGGGATCGCCCGGTGTTGGTGTCGGGATGTGAGAATCTGGAGCCGGCCTTGCGGGGGATTGTGCGGCAAGTGGTCTCGCCGCGGCCGCGCCGGACGCAGGTCATCATCGTCTGGATACAAACCTTGATGGAGTTATTGCAGCAGCGTCTCGATCAGCAGGAGGAGGGGACTGACGAACCTCTGGCGCTGGTGCCGTTGTCGCCCGGGGTGCAGCGGGCGGTGTCTTATCTGGAGCGAAACCTGGAGCGAAGGGTGCCGCTGGCGGATCTGGCGGCGATCGCCACAGCCCGGAGTGTGCCGCAGTTTTGTGCGCGGTTTAAGAGCGAAGTGGGCGTGCCGCCGGCGACCCATCATTTGCGGTTGCGATTGGAAGCGGCGCGGTCAGCTCTACGGCAACCGTCGTTTGATATTCTGACCACGGCGCTGCATTTCGGGTTCAGTTCTTCGCAACACTTCAGCTCCCAGTTTCGTCGAGCCTTTGGCGTCACCCCGGGAGGCTGGCGCAAAGGCGGACGCTGAATATTTCGCGAAGTGGAGATTCGATCAATCGGCCATCACACCGCACCGAAGCGAGCGGTGGTTGATGAAGGCGACGGGGCAGTTTGCGGCTTGGTGTTGGTCCCGACGCGAAACGGGCTTTTTTCGCAGCGGCAAGTCTGTCGACCATGA
>CAXBOL010000495.1:0-4445 GCA_963977295.1 uncultured Opitutaceae bacterium | reverse complement strand
TCCATCTGGAATACACCGTGCCGTGATAGAGGATATGATTGATGCCATTGGCGAAGAGGCGATCGATTTCGGGTTTGGCCATCGCGAGCGACACCTTCCAATGCTCCCGCAACCAAGTGCAGGTTTCGCTGGAGACCAGTGGCCGTCCCATAACGTGCGCCGCCGAGGAGGCCATTTTCATCATCAGTGGTTCGGGGAGGTCATCATTGCCCCGCGTCTCCGATTCCTCACGACGTAACCCAGGAATCTTAAACGGGGTGGAGCCGAAGGTTTCGGTTTCGGGAATATCGACGGTGCCATAGAGATCGAGCAGGTTGGCGGGAGCTCCGTGCGATTGATTTCGAACCAGCCAACTCCGTTCATGGGCCCAGTCTCGCCACGTATTCAAGTATTCCAGATGGAGACGACCCAGAGTGCTGCGGTAATCGGCTTTGAGGCGTGCGAGGGTATCCGGATCAGTTTCCACTTCCCCCATGAGTTCACGCGCATACCGGTTGAGCGGGTAGCCGTGCTCTAGCTCGAACTGTGCGGCGAGGGAAGATGTCCATTCTGCACCGTAGTATTCGAATGAATCGTGGAATTGAGCTCTGAGTGCCGATGAGGGAAGGGAGGCGAGGGCAGCGCCGATCGGCGCCAGATAGCGATCCAACGCGGCGGAAGAGTAGGGATCGACCACTAAGCCTGCTCCGCCGGGAGCAGCACGTTTGACTTTCATGCCCGTGGGTAGGCCGGTGAGGTTTCCTTCGGAGTCCAAGGCCAATTTGAGTGAGCCATCCGTCGGCGGCACGCCCGGACCGCCGAAAGGCCAACCCGTGCCAGTAGCCATGTCCACTTTGAGCCCAAGCCTCGCCGCCTCTGCGGTAGTGTGCGTCATGGCCGCCATCCACTGCTCTGACAAAAAGGGACGGTAATCTTTTTCTGCGCCCTTTGCTCCGTAGATGGGGGTAATCTCCACGCCTCCAATTCCCGCGGCGGCAAATGCTTCAAGTTGGGCCGTAATTCCTGTATTGCTCACGGCACTACCCGGCCACCACCAACGGGTCCAAGGTCGAGTTTCCGGAGACCGGACGGGAATCGGCGGCGCGGGATTGGCGAAGGACAGCGTGAGCGAGCACGTCCAACCGAGGAGTGCGCTAATTAAAAGTCGAGGCATGCCCAAGGAGGGAAATGACTCTTGGGCAGGACACAAGCTTGGGTCGAAACGGACAGTTCAAGTCATTTGGGTGGATAGTTTTCGGACTGTCTGAAAATCCTACAGTTGGCCTTGCCGGCGGATGACCTATGGCTCTGGTCACCCAATAAATCCCTTCCGGTTACCGTGCCCCGCGGTGTGACACTTTTATGTTCCATAAATGGTTGTCCGATTTTTCGCGGGTTCCGTCGGGCCCCATTTTTACATGAATCCCACCCTCCAATCCCTTCCTCCTCGCATCGCGTTGATTGGCATATCCGGGTATGGGAATATCCACTTGAAGTTAGCACAGCGTTTTCGCGATCGAGGTGAGATCGTTATCGTCGCGGCAACGGTAATCAACCCTGAGGAAGTGCCAGCAGACGTAGAGGATCTTCGTAATTCAGGATGCGAAATATTCTCGGATTATGAAGAAATGCTCAAAGCCCATGCGGGTCGCATTGATCTGTGTCTGGTCCCTACCGGAATCCACTGGCATGCGCGCATGACCATCGCTGCGCTTGAAGCTGGTGCCAATGTATTGGTCGAAAAACCCTTAAGTGGCGTCATGTGTGAAGTGCAGGCGGTTCAGGCTGCAGAAAGGGCGGCGAGTCGATTTGTCGCGGTGGGTTTTCAGGATTATTATGAACCGGGAACAGCGTGGCTTAAACAACATCTGTTGAATGGGGGCATTGGTAAAATTAGGTCCATAAGGTTTTTAGGTATGTGGCCCCGACCACGGGAATACTTTTCCCGCAATGGTTGGGCGGGCAGATTGAGGATCGATGGGAAGGCGGTTTTTGACTCCCCTTTGAGCAATGCCTTTGCCCACTTTGCGATGCTTAGCCTCTATTTTGCCGGCGATACTTTGGCCGGCGTCGCCGAGTCCGAATTGATTGATGGTCAACTCTGGCGTGCGCATGCGATTGAAACATTTGACTCCGCGGTGGTGCGACTCCGTACCCCGGACGAAATCGATCTCTGGTTTGGTGTGACCCACGCGTGTCACGACACGGTGGAACCGGAAATTTTAATTACCGGTGACCGAGGCACGGCCGGTTGGCGTTATGAAAAGGAAGCGTGGTGGTGCGGCGCCGATGGGGTGGTGTATCGTCGTAAACTTCCGGATGCGCACGGTGCCCGACTTGTCATGATGGAGACTGCGTTGCGGCGCCTGACTGACCCAACGACGATGATTTGCACCAGCGTCCTGGCCGGACGGCACACGCAAGTAGTGGAGTCTTTGCACGCGAGCATTCCCGTCGTCGATTTTCCCTTCGATGGAGTGGTTTGGCAAGGCGATGGCGACGCGGGAATTCCTGCTCTGGTTGGATTCGAAGCCGCCTTGCTGACTGCAAATCACAGTGGGTCTTTATTGTCGACCAAATGGGTCGATACGTTGCCTTCCACCAATAACCTCAAACCCCGATGTAATTAATTGTATGATACGAATGGGACCAGGCCAGGCGGACTGTCAGATTACAGGACGTTTGTATTTTTGGACCCACCTCGAGAAAAATTTTGAGTAAGGAGTTTTCTCTCCGCCGTCCCCTCGGCGTTTTATTCCCGATTTCCCCGTCCGTTCCCGCTCACCCCTGATTCGTGTCTCCCACGTTGATGCTGTGAGTTCCCCGGTCTGCGACCCTCCAGCCACATAATTCCAAACACCCAGTATGATAATGAACACTACAAAGATACCCCCTCGCGCTTGGCGCCGTCGAATTTCGACCGCGTTGTTAGGCATCTCCCTCGGCAGCAGTTTATTCGCTCAGGCCACCAAGGCGCCTGCAGCCGACGAGTCCACCAAGGTCAGTGATGACACCATCACGCTGACACCGTTTCAGGTCGATACCACGAAGGACGAAGGTTACTTCGCCCAAAACACACTGGCGGGTTCCCGTATGCGGACCAACGTCGCTGACTTGGCGTCATCGATCACGGTGATCACCGCGCAACAGTTGGAAGATACCGCCTCGGTGGATATCAACGATGTGTTCCGCTACGAAGCCAATACTGAGGGCGCTTCGACTTACACTCCCTCCGTGCAATCACTGCGCAACGACGGTGTGGTCGACGTTAATGCCGGATACACTCATGGTGGTGACGGTAATTCCCAAACCAACGCCGGCGCCAATCGTGTCCGTGGTTTGGGCGCGCCAAGTTCTTCGCAGAACTATTATCCCTCTATTTCTCAGGTCCCGTTCGATGCTTACAACATTCAATCGATCGAGATCAGTCGCGGACCGAACTCCATGCTCTTTGGGATGGGTAGTCCGGCCGGCATCGTGAATAACACGTCGCTCCGGGTCGACGACCGTGGTTCATTCCGCGCGAGTGCCAACTTTAATCATGGCATCATCGATGATAAGCTCGCCATCTACGGCGCGGTGCTTTCGGACAACAAGCGGTTCGAGCGCAAGCCGTCGTATGATGATACGACCCGCGTGTATGGAGCGCTCACGTTTCGTCCGTTTCAAAAGACGGTGCTGCGAGCCAGTATCGAACAATACGACAACGACAATCGCCGTCCCAACACCCTCACGCCCCGCGACGGGGTGACCGAGTGGCGCACTGGTGGTGGTTGGGCCTTGGATACGAACACCGGAATGCTGCGCAGCACGGTGACAGGTGAGGAGCGTGGACCGATTGGTCAGCGCACCGGCTCTTCGCGGATCGAAGACACCCGCGCCTTCATTATGGGTATGCCAGGTTATGATGATTCTCTTTGGGGCAGTAACCAGACCACCTACAACGGCGCCCGAATCTACGGGAGCACCGCCCTCTCTGATCCCAACTCGGTGTTTTATACTCCGGGGTTGGTTTTCGGTAATTCTTCCCGTCCCAAAATGCGCATTCAAGACGGTGAAGTCGTCGATTGGTCTTACTATGGCGTGGGCCGCTATCGCACCTCTTACGGAACTCCCAGCAACCCGCTCGCCAATGGTCCGCTTTATCCACTCACCGAGGGAGAAATCTTTGCCAATCCGGCATGGGATGCCGCCTACAATACGATTTTTACCGAGTCCAGTCTGTGGTCCGCCACGGGTAATGGTGTCGGGAGTTATCGCTATCCAGGAGTCACCGACAAGAGCGTCTATGATTGGGAGAAAGTTAACATCTTGGAGACGAATTTCGGTCACCAAGAGAACAGCACTTACAACGTTGAACTCGAACAGGAAATTCTCCCGAGTTTGAACTTCAGTGCCGGTTGGTTCCGTCAGGATTTCTCTGATGCAGTCAACTACACGGTCTCGCAACTCAACGTCGCCACGCT
>CAXBOL010000494.1:0-4461 GCA_963977295.1 uncultured Opitutaceae bacterium | reverse complement strand
TGCGAGAGCACGAAGATGGTGAAGCTCGTAGAGGTTTACCCCGAAGGGGTGACGAAGTGGGTGCCCTATGGGCGACTGAGGAACAATAGCTTCGTCTACCGGCTACGCACCGGAGTTATTTAAAACCACGAAACACACGTCTATGAACGGAGTGAATGGCCCGACAATACACGAAAGTTGGAGGTGGCGGCGTGGATGGCGTTCGCAGAGGGGGGCGCAACTTCGGTAGACGCGATGCGATGGGTAGGGATTGGTTTTGTGTTTTGGGCGAACGACGTGATGGTGGGGAAAGTCTTTTTTACCTCCGATGAATTTACCTCGTTTTGTTTCCGTTGATGTCGGTGCTCCGTTGTTGAGCGGCCGAACCTCTCTGGCCGCTGGCACGTTGGCCATCACGGCCGGAGGGGCTGATATTTGGGAGTCTCGGGATGAGTTTCACTTCGCCCATGCTCCGATCGCGGGGGGCTTTGAATTCACCGCCCGGTTTGACTCTCTGACCATGGCTGATGTTTACACCAAAGCGGGGCTCATGGTGAGGGCCTCGCTCGAAGCAGATGCGGCGCACGTGTTCTTCTTTGCGTTCGGTGACAATCAACCGCGCAACCACAACAACGGCGGGATCGAGTTTCAGTCGCGGGTGGAAGACGGTGGGACTTGTCAGGCGAGTTATCCGCCCTCGCCGCTGCCGGCCGAGCCGGACTTTCCGGTCGAGTTTCCCCTCGTGTGGCTGAAACTTTCCCGGCAGGGCGACACCTTTACCAGTCAGTTCAGTCCGGACGGAGTGCAGTGGAAAATTTATGGCGTGCATCGGCAGGTCTTACCGGCGTCGGTCTTGGTCGGTTTGGCGGTAACGTCGCATCAGGTAGAGCAGACGGTGGACGCGGTGTTTAGTCAGGTGACCTTGAAGACGGAATAAATAGGTTAGTGTGTGGTCACAGAGAGCACAGACCGTTAAGCCAAAGGGCACCGAGCCCATCCCCACTTTGAATTCCTCACGGTCTTTTCTCTGTCATCTCGGGTTCGAGCCTCCGGTTTGGCTCGGTGAAAAATCCGAAACCCAGCACGTGGCGGACAATTCGGCTCAGCGATCCGGGCGCGGCGGTGGGCGGAATGGTTCACATTAACCGATTGTTAGGGCGACGAGATGCTTCGGCACGCGGGTGATGATTGCGTGGGTGGGGCGCGGTCGACAGTCTCGGAGATCTTATGAAGATCCGATGGATTGGGGTGTTGGCCGTGTTGGGGGTGAGTCCTCTCGTCTTGGCGCAGAAGTTTCCGAATTTGGCCCATGGGCTGGAACAGTTGGAATACGTTTTCCGATAAGATCAGCGAAGATCTGGTGAAAGGGGTTGCCGATGCGATGGTCGCCAACGGCATGCGCGACGCGGGGTATGAATACCTCGTGCTCGATGACACCTGGTCTTTGCGTGAGCGGGATGCGTTGGGCAATCTGGTGGCGGATCCAGTCAAGTTTCCCTCGGGCATGAAGGCGCTGGCTGACTACGTGCACGAACGGGGCTTTAAGTTGGGCATCTACAGCTGTGCGGGGTCTAAGACCTGCGCGAGTTATCCGGGGTCGCAAGGCCACGAATATCAGGACGCGCTGCTCTGGGCGTCGTGGGGCATCGATTATTTGAAATACGATTGGTGTTTCACCGAGACACGCGATGCGAGGGAGGCCTACACGACGATGCGCGATGCGCTGTTTGCGGCGAAGCGTCCGGTGGTGTTCAGTATTTGCGAATGGGGTCGCTCCAAGCCCTGGGAATGGGCGGGCGAGGTGGGTCATCTTTGGCGCACCAGTGGTGACATCTATGATTCCTGGGATGGTTACAAAATGTGGGAAATGGGCTGGAAGCGGATTCTCGATTTGCAGACCTCATTGGTCGACGATTGGGGCCCCAACGGTATCGCGAAATTTGCTGGCCCCGGGCATTGGAACGACCCGGACATGATGGAAGTCGGTAACGAAGGACTGACGGTCGCTGAATCGCGGGCGCACTTCAGTCTGTGGGCGATGCTGGCGGCACCGCTGATGGCGGGGAACGACGTGCGCTACATGAGCGACGAAATTACGGCGATCATGACCGACGCAGATGTGATCGCGATCAACCAGGATCCGGCGGGCAAACAGGGCTTCCGTGCGTTGGACGAAGATCAGAAGGGGATTGAGATTTTCATCAAAGAATTGAGCGACGGCGACTGGGCGATTTGTGCGTTGAACACGGCGGCCGAGGCGCAGGAGCTCACAATTCCGTTTCACCGGTTTTACATGCTTGGTGGACCCAAGTCGCTCTACGATGTGTGGGCCAATCGGGTGGTAGGCGACACGACCCAGGACTACACCGCGATGGTTGGTTCGCATGATGTGATGATGTTTCGATTGAAGGCGAAGTAAGGGCGGTTGGCGCGAGGCGCGAGGCGCTTCGCGCCAGTCTGAAGTGGGAAGTTGAAGTTTAAGGCAGCCGGCTGCCGGTCGGTGGGTAGGGTGGTGTTAGCGAGGAAGTGCGTTGGATGGAGGCAGGACAGTGCGGACTGAAGCGCCGCACTACGGGACACAAAAACGCCCGGCGGATGAGGCCGGGCGTGCCAGGGAATTTTTAGACGGCTTTACTCGAACTGGCGGGTTTTTTTCCAGATGGAGCGGTCTTCGTAACTGGTCTTGATCTCCTTAGCCGGCTCGTGGTCGCGGGAGAACCCGAGGTAGGTCGCCATGCGGCGGGTTTCGGGGGCGACGGTAGTCTGTAGAATTTCCTGCGCCCGGGCTTTGGTGAGGCGGTCGAGGGCGGCGAGGGTCTCGCGGTTGCGCGACCAGTCTTCGTCCTTGTCGTAGGCCAAATCGAAGAGGCGGCCGGTGCGGTCGGGGATGGCCTTGTCCTTCTCTTCCAACTCGGACCGCACGCCGGCGATAATCATCTCCCAGGCCTCGTCGCTCAATTCGCCGAGCAGAGTCGGGAGTTGGTTGATCATGGCATCGGCGCGGAGTTCCACTTCGTCGGCGGGGTAGTCCCCGGACTGGATGATGAAGTAGGCCAAGTTACGGTGTTCGTCGGTGCCGGCGCCGCCAAACACGATGTAGCCGAGTTGCTGGCGGGTGCGCATCTCCGAGTAGAACGGTTCGCCCATGAAGTTAGCCAAGACGAGGGTGGCGGCCCGGAGTTCGGGGGTGTCGTCGCCTATCACGTATTGGCGGCGGAAGGCGGAGTTGTTGACCGCGAGTTTCTGGTTGGACACGAGGGTTTCTCCGGGGGCCATGGTGAGTAGTTTGCGGCGGAGCAGTTGGTCATCGTCGACGGGTTTAGGCGCGAGGGCAGCTTGGACGCGGCGGGCGCTGGCGAGAGCGCTGTCGGCCGACACGTTGCCGTGAATCATGGCTTCGATTTTGCCCCGGGCGAAGAGGCTGCGGGCAAATTTCTTCACGTCGGCGAGGGAGACGTTTTGCGCGAGGGGCAACTGGTCTTCCGGTGGGAAGTAGAACTCGCGCATCTCGGTGCGACTGGTTTCGGTCACCAGCAGATAGGCATCGGAGAGGGGGAAGTTTTGCAGACTCCGCACGCGTTGATCCTTGAGGGCGGCGAAGCGTTCGGCGGAGAGTTCGAAATTGACCAAGTTGCGGGTGATGACGTCGAGCAACGTATCGGCGGAGCCGCTCACGGTGATCGTCACGCCCTCGAGCGAGGCTCTGATGGCGAAATTGAGACCGGCGCCGCGAGCGGGGTAGGTGGTCTCATTGAGCGACTCGTTGACACACGCTTGATAGAAATCGAGTAGGACGGAGTTGGGCAATGTGGCGATCGAGCGTGGAAACCGGAAGCGGTAAACCTGCGTGACCATCGGGCGGAGGAATTCCGTGTCCTGCGCGTAGTAGAGGCTGAAGGCGGGCTCATCGACGAGATGGACCGGCTCGATGGGCAGCATATCTGCGCTGGCCGGGATGAAGGGATTGGGCTTGGGCAGATGGAACCCGGCCACCTGGGAGGGCTTGAGCAGGGATTGGTAAGTGGGGCCGGTGTCTTCGGTGTAGCTGTATTTGGTGCCGTAGTAGGGTTCGATTTGATCGGTGGTGATGCCTTTGGCGACGAGGGAGATCAGAGCGTTGTCGGGGCGCAGGTGATCGAGGATCATATTGTAGCCGGTCGGGTCGGGATTCAGCCACAGGTAGGGTTCGCGTTCAGCGATCTCCACGGGGAAATCACGGAGTTGGTTGGCGAGAAACACGGCGCGATTGGCGCCTTCACCCTTGTCCGAGTAGGCCTCGTCGAGGGCGGCCATGGTTTGGCGCTCCTTGAAGAGATAGGCCGGGTAATCGGCGGCCTTGATTTCGTCGATCGCGCCGAAGACGAGCTCGAGCACGCGAGGGTATTGATCGAGTCCGGCGGGAGTCAGACTGATATTGATATCGAACGTGCCGTAGTCGGGCGACTCGTCGTGGGAGCCGGCGCTGAGTCCGGTGGCACGGTC
>CAXBOL010000493.1:0-4462 GCA_963977295.1 uncultured Opitutaceae bacterium | reverse complement strand
GTAGGTGTTCGATCGTGATGATGTCCTTATTGCCCGTCGTGGTGACGTAAATATCGGCAACGCCCAACGTGCTTTCGATGGTATTGACTTCGAAACCTTCCATGGCGGCCTGCAAGGCATTGATGGGGTCGATCTCGGTCACGATTACGCGAGCGCCGAAACTCTTAAGGGAGTGTGCGCATCCCTTGCCCACGTCGCCATAGCCGCAAACACAGGCCACTTTGCCAGCGATCATGACATCGGTGGCGCGTTTCAGACCGTCGGCCAAAGATTCACGGCAGCCGTAGAGGTTATCAAACTTGGACTTGGTCACCGAGTCGTTGACGTTGATGGCCGGGACAAGGAGTTGGCCCTTTTCGGCCAATTCGTAAAGGCGGTGAACCCCCGTGGTGGTTTCCTCCGATACGCCTTTCCACTCCGCAGCAATGGACGTGAAAATGGTCGGAGATTCGGCATGGACCCGCTTGAGAAGATTCTTGATGACTTGCTCCTCGTCAGATTCGGACGGTTGATTCACCCAATCACTGCCCTTTTCAAGTTCCACCCCCTTGTGGATCAACAGGGTCACATCGCCGCCATCGTCGACTACCATTTGTGGGCCGAGGCCATCGGGTCCGACGAGGGCGCGCCAGGTGCAATCCCAATATTCAACCAGCGTTTCACCCTTCCAGGCAAAAACCGGCACGCCAGAGTCAGCAATCGCGGCCGCTGCATGATCTTGCGTGGAGAAAATATTACACGAGGCCCAACGCACCGTCGCTCCCAGATCTACCAGGGTTTCGATTAGCACGGCGGTTTGCACCGTCATGTGGAGAGACCCCATGATCCGAACGCCCTGCAATGGCTTGTTCGGGAATTTCTTACGAACCGCCATCAACCCCGGCATTTCGTGCTCGGCAATGGCGATTTCTTTATGCCCCCAAGGAGCGAGGCTGATATCTTTTACGTGATAATCGTGAGTTTCAGACATTATATTATTTGGTGTTAAATTAGTTGGTGAGGCGCTTCACGGCAGCCTTGAGCGCTGTAGCCTTGGTCGTGTTCTCCCATGGGAGTTCCGGCTTACCGAAATGGCCGTAGTTCGTCGTCGTCCGGTAGATCGGCTGGAGCAACTTGAGCTGTTTAACAATCGCGGCGGGTTTGAAATTGAACACCGACCGCGCCGCCTCGGAAATCACCGAGTCTGGCACGATTCCCGTTTCAAACGTATCAACGAACACACTCACGGGCTCGGGGTGTCCGATGGCGTAAGCGAGTTGGAGCTCAGCGTAAGGAGCGAGTCCGGCAGCCACAATGTTCTTGGCTACCCAACGGGCCATGTAGGCGGCCGAACGATCTACCTTCGACGGATCTTTACCCGAGAAGGCCCCGCCGCCGTGCCGTCCCCATCCGCCGTAGGTGTCGACGATGATTTTACGACCTGTTAGTCCCGAATCCCCTTGTGGTCCGCCAATAACGAACCGTCCGGTGGGATTAATCAAAAACTCCGTGTTCTTGGTCAACAGCTCCTTCGGAATTACCTTTTTCACGACATGTTTGATCAGGTAACTCTCGATCTCGGCGCGGGAAACTTTCTCGGTGTGTTGCGTCGATATGACCACATTCACCACTTCAACCGGCTTACCGTCGATGTAGCGCACGGAAACTTGGGATTTCGCATCCGGGCGGAGCCAGTCGGCTTTGCCTGACTTACGAACTCGGGTGAGTTCACGCCCCAAAAGGTGGGCCAACATCACGGGAGTCGGCATGAGTTCAGCGGTTTCCGTGCACGCATAACCAAACATAATTCCTTGATCTCCAGCACCTTGCTCCGCATGCGACTTACCTTGAGCCTCGCGAGCATCTACTCCCTGCCCGATATCAGCCGACTGGCTGGTGAGGAAATTTTGGATAAATACTTTGTCGGCGTGAAAAACATCGTCGTCATTCACGTAACCAATTTCGCGGATCGCTTCCCGCACGATCAGGTCTAGATTGAGCACGGACTCGATCGGTTTACCCTTGAGCTTCGGAATCGTAATTTCACCCGCCAACACCACCATGTTTGACTTAACTAAAGTCTCGCACGCGACGCGGCTGTTTTTGTCGATGGAGAGGCAGGCGTCCAAGACACTGTCGGAGATAAAGTCTGCTACTTTATCCGGATGACCTTCCCCAACTGATTCCGAAGAGAAAACAAATGTATTACCCATAAGTGAACGTAACGTGAATCCGACAAATAAGGACTCGCAAGTTTAATATCATCATATCTCGATTTATTGATACGTATTTAAATACGTAATTCCACCCTAGTTGAGAGTTGTAAAAAACACTCGCCGCCAAGGGCTCCCTCAGTAGATCTTAAGCTCAACCCTCACTCTGAACAGTATGTCCGACGAAAATATCTTAGACTCCACCGCAATTGAAAACCTCCGCTCACTCGGTGACGAAGACGGGGATGATTCGTTTCTGCGCGAGGTCATTGGCATTTTCGTGGAAGACACGCCGGTCCGGTTGCGGGAGTTGCAC
The DNA here is from genome assembly GCA_963977295.1 of uncultured Opitutaceae bacterium. Lineage (GTDB taxonomy): Bacteria > Verrucomicrobiota > Verrucomicrobiia > Opitutales > Opitutaceae > Actomonas. Next base: position 1,954 of record CAXBOL010000493.1, on the reverse strand, counting down.
ACCTCCTTCGCCGCGAAAGACCAAGCCACCTTCACAAGAGCAGCTCACAGCATCAAAGGCAGCTCATCCAACGTCGGTGCCAAAGAACTCTGTAAACTGGCCCAGGAGCTGGAGGCCGAGTCGCGCACGTCTCTGGACGGCCTGGACCGTAAAATTGCCGGTATCGAGCAAGCGTTTGAACGCGTTAAGACCGCTTTACTCGCACTTTAGTCGCCCCCCGCCGGGGGGGGGGGATTTCCCCTACTGCCTTGGCCTATTGGCCCCGGGTTGCTTGAAACGCTTTCCAACTGTTGACGCCGAGGAAGGCAGCCATCGCTGCACCGAACAGACTTTGCAGCCATAGCGCGAGTCCGACGAGACCGATCGCACCCAAAATCCCAATCGCGCTCGCATACCGTAGACTCTTTACCGGGCCAATTTTGAACCACAGCAGACTTCGCAGAGTTTGGCCCCCATCCAGTGGATAGATCGGCAACATATTGAAGATGAGGATGGTGAAATTGATTCGCTCGACGGTGAACAGCCACCGCCAAAAATCGTCCGAATCAGGTGAAACCCCCGCCAACAAGAGCAGTTGCGGTGCAAACCAGAAGATAGGCACTAACCCCACGTTGACCAACGGCCCGGCCACGATGCTCCACAACTGAGCCCCGGGACGAAACGGCGGCGATACGTAAGCGACTCCGCCCAGCGGCCATAGCACAATGCGATTGGCCGAACCTCCCACCTGACGACAAGCTAACGCGTGACCGTATTCGTGTAGCAAGACGATGGCGAAGAGTGAAAGATACTCGGCCGCATTCCATGCCAACGAGGAATACATATCCTGCCGACTGGAAAGCACCCAAAACGCGACCAACAGCCAACTCCAATGCAGCCAGACATCGATGCCGAGCACGCGAAACAAACGGAAAGATCCTTGGTTCGTTGGGAACATGCTCGAGCGGTAGATGGCTCGATAAACCATGGCGATAACTTACGGGGGAATTAACGAGGGCGCCGGTCAGTGAAGGTGAAAACCATCAACCCTCCCGCCAGCAGCCCAAAGCCTCCGGCTAAAATCCACCAGTTTTCACCCATGCGGCTGTAGCCCCACACGCCTGCGCTACCCGCCAATCCCGCGATACCCCAGGCAAAGCTAAAATACCCAAAGTAACGCCCGCGATAGGCCACCGGAGCCAATCGAGCGGAATAACCCGCGCTGACCGGCAGCGCGATCATTTCACCCAGAGTGAAAATCGCCATCGCCCCTAAAAAATCGGGGATCGAGTCAGCCCACGCGAATCCGGCACACCCCAAACCGATGGTGCCAAATCCCACGACCAGCACCCGCTTGGGCTCATAGCGTTTGATCCACTGCACCAATGGCAGTTCCAGAATCATGATGAGTGCTCCGTTGAACCCCATGATGATTCCGTAATGATACGGTTCAATGCCTCGCGCTGAGGCATCGATGGCCAACACGTTGTAGACTTGCACGAAGGCGATCGCCATCAGCAACTTGGCTCCCAGCAATTGCAGGAAGGGGCCGTTTAACCGTAAGTCCCGGGTGGCTTCACCCCAGCTCGCCCAGGCGACCTTCGCTGAAGTCACCCTGCCCTGCACTGTGCTTAATCCGTGAGGTAAGAACGCCAAAGCCAACCCGGCGAACACCAACGTAGTGAGCGCATCCCCCCAGAAAATCAGAGCCGGCGCCCGCGTGTAGAGCAATCCCGCCACGGCGGGTCCCGCGGCAAATCCGGCATTGAGCGCGAGCCGAAAAATGGCGAACGCCACCACTCGTTTCTCCTCGGGAATCACGTCCGAGAGCAACGCGTTGGCTGCGGGTCCAAACATCTGGGCGATGAAGCCATGGACTGCGGACATCACCAGCAAGGCGCTTAAAGAACGGCAATAATAGAGGGCCAAAATCGTTACCGCACCTCCGGTGAGTGCGATTACGATCGTATTTCGG
>CAXBOL010000492.1:0-4468 GCA_963977295.1 uncultured Opitutaceae bacterium | reverse complement strand
CAATCATAAGGCCGGCCGCCCCTGTCTCCTCAACTATCCGGACCGCACTACGGGCTGAGGTAACGTTGCCATTGGCCAGCACGGGACATGGCACCCGCTCCACCGCTTCTTTGATCAAGTCATAGTGCACCTCACTGCGATAACCCTCTTTCACCGTCCGTCCGTGGACGGCGAGTAAATCGACATTGTGTTGGGCGACTGAGGCCAAAACCGCGTGATACGGAGAGTGGTCGTCGAATCCGATTCGCATTTTTACGGTGAACAAACCGGGACAAGCCGCGCGCAAAGTTCGGATGATTTCATCGACGCGAGCCGGGTCACGTAACAGCCCTCCGCCGACATTTTTTTTGTAAACCTTGGGGGCGGGACAGCCTAGGTTGAGGTCGATACCCGCGACGGGATGTCGGAGCAACTCATCGACAGTCCGTTCGAGGTGCGACAGCGATTCGCCAATCAGTTGAGCAAATATAGGCCGCCCGGTTCGATTGTCATCGATGGAGTGTAGGATATGTTTTTCCGGTCGCGAACTGTCATGAACCCGAAAAAATTCGGTGACGAAGTAGTCAGGAGCTCCGAGTTCGGCGATCACATGCATGAAGCCGTGCGTGGTCACGTCCTGCATCGGTGCCAATGCGGTCAAGGGTTGACCGGGAATAATTCCCGCGGGCAGATGATCTATTTTCACCGAACCCGAGGAAGCAGCCTGCTCAATCATCATCGCCAGCAGAATCCTCTTGGGCGCGCTGTTTTAATACGCGCTCCAAAATTTCCGTCATATCCTCGACCGCATCGAAGACCTCTCGGGCCACATAAATCGGTTTTTTCGCCTGAAGCGCCAGAATGGTCGAGTCGCTGGGGCGGGCATCCAATTCCACGATTTTGGGCCCAATCTCGTTTTTCATCCGCAGCATGATCCGGGCAAAGAAAGTGCCTTCGTTGACCGCATTGATGACGACGTGCTCAAGCGTAACGCCTAAGCCGAGAAACATTTGGCCAATGAGGTCGTGGGTGAGGGGGCGTTCTTTCTGGACGCCATCGAGCGTCATTTGAATGACGTTTCCGACGGAGTGATCCACGTAGATGACGAACGTTTTTTCGTCGGTGCCCAGAAAGACCGCACACCCATTGGCAGCGGGCATTACTCCTCGGATCGAAACTTCAATGACATCGGCACTCATGTGACGGCAGCGGAACGGATGTTAGGCCGAAGCGCAAGACCGTCAGACGGATGCGGCGAAACCAAACAGGTGGATACCGTATTTTTTGGCCGTTTGAATGACATTTTCCCGGTCGATTAAGATCACCCGGCCTGCTTCCAGGGCAGCGGCTTTAATTTGAGCTTCATGCATGCTGTTCAACGTTTGCAGTCCGAAGCAGGGCACATCGAATCGATAGTCCTGCTGTCGTTTTACGGTTTTTACGAAGAGGGCTTCGTCGGTTTTGAATTCGCCCGCTCGTTGTAGCATGGCGTCTGTGCCCTCAAATGCTTCCACGGCCAGCACGGTTCCCTTACGGACAACGCATCCTTGGCCAATGTCGAGACGGGCGCATTCCTGGGCGATTTGAATGCCATGTTGTAGGTATTCGGCGTCGACGGGGAACTTGGATCCGGTGAAGCACCCTTCCGGGGCAAGTTGGTCGTCAATAAAGCTGCGTGCATCCAGTAAGGTCACACCGATTTTTTCGATTTCTCGGGCAATCGCGCCAAAGATAGTCTCGGCGTTCCGCCGCTTGAGAGAAAACAGAATTTGGGCGGCTTTGATGTCGGGATGTAACCCCTTGAATAGCCGACGTGGAGTGATTTGACCGGCCATTAGGGCGTAACCCGCCCCAAAATTCTTCAAAGCTTTCAGCATCTGCCCCAATTGCCCAACCTTGATGATCACTCTATCGGAGTCGGGTAGGAGATCGAGCAGCTCCACCGCAGTCTCACCTTCGAAGGCGATTAACTTTAGCGGTATGCCTTTCTCGAGAATGGATTTGGCGATGAGATAGGGATAACGGGTCTGACCGGCGATCAGTGCAACTGGCTTCGATGCGTTGAAATCAGTCGGAAGGAATGCTGAGAACATGGTCGAGAACTAGGGAAGGAGGCGGGAAAAGCAAAGGCCGCACCTTTGCGGAAAGTGCGGCCTCGTGAAAAGCGTTTTAAGCGGGTTAGGACTCGGCGCCGTAATACTTTTTGTAGCTACGGTAGTAGCGATAATTGGAGTAATATTCGATGCGGCGGGGTGAAAGTCCGTTGAGCACGATTCCTAAAATCTCGCGTTTAGCGTTTTGCAACGCGGCCACATATTGACGAATATGTTTTCGGTAGGCCCGATTGAACCGACAAACGTAAATGATTTCGTCGATTTGTTCTGCGATCAGCAGAGAATCGGTCACCGCGCCCAAAGGAGGCGAATCCACCACAATGAGTTCATATTCCTTTTGGAGGTGTTCAAGAATTTGGGAAAAAGCGTTGGATTCCAGTAATTCAGTTGGAACGCGGGAACGTCCGCCTGAACGGAGCAAGGACAAGTTTTCTCCGATTTCCAGTATGCCCAGATCCAGGTTGGTGGAAACTTTGCCGTCCAACAACCCACCGGCCTCATACCAAGTGATCAAACCTCGATCATTTTCTTTGCCGAAGTGGCGGTGAAGCATCGGACGACGTAAGTCGCAGTCAATGAGGAGGGTCTTACGGCCAGCAAAACCGCCGGCCAAGTTACAAGAAATGAGGGTTTTGCCTTCGCCCGGGATCGTGGAGGTGACCAAAATTGACTTGGGGAAATCCAACTTGGAGTGAATTTTAGCCGCGCTGTAGATGCTGAGGAAAGACTCGGTGCCCGGGACCTGACGATTTTCCAAAACCAGCGAATATTTCTCTTCATCCTTGAGGGAAGAAAGATCCGGGACGATTCCGAGAAGGTTTACCCCGATAAAATGCTCCACATCCCACGCACTTTTGATCCGGTCATCGACGAAACTGAGACCTACGGCGACACCGACGAAGACCAGGAAGAAGATCATTACCGAGGATTTGATGATTCCGGGAATATTGGGAGTGTAAGGTGCGCCAGGGATTCCAGCGCGATCCAGTGGTCTCACGGGAACGTTTTCGGTTCGTTTTTCAATGTCGACGTCCGCCAGTCGTTCGGTGATCTGCACGAAGTTATTTCGGGCGATCTGAGCTTGATTCAAAAGACTGTTATATTCGGTGGAAAGTTCGTTTAGACGACGTTGGTCGGCCTCGGCGATGTCGTATTCTTGCTGCATCGAAATTTCAGATGCTTGGGCCTTCTCGTAGGTCGTCCGGAGATCGGCGATCGCGAGTTCCATGGCTTGTTTGAGCTGTTTCTCAGTCACCGCGATTTCATTGGCCACAATGATCATCCGCGGGTGTCGTTCGAGGTATCGCTCGGCCAAAATGGACTGGTTTTTACGCAATTCATCCAGTTGGTTTCGGAGCACACTCACCGTGCCGTGGGATGAGATGTAGGACACTTCGAACATGTCGCGACCTTGGGCGGTGAAGGTATCGACCTGTTTCAAGGCTCCTTCGATTTGGAGCCGCTGTAGTCTAGCAGCGGTAAGAGCCTGGTCCGCGGCAATGAGGCGATTCCGGACGAGGTTAGTGCTACTATCGAGCGAGACCAGGTTGTGCTTTTTTTGGTATTCTTGAAGCCTTCGATCGGCGGCCTCGGCGTCCAGGCGCAGCTGCTCGGCCCGCTCAGTCAGGAAGTTGGACGCGCCTGATACGGTGTCGGACTTACGGTCCAGAACGTATCGCATGAACTCGTCCATAAATCGATTCGCGAGGAGAGCCGCAGCTTCACCATCGCGGTGATTCACAGTAAGCCGAATAATATAGCTGTCTCGAACATCGCCAACGTTCAGGGATCCCAAAACACTGCCAACCGACGGAGGTTCTTGTCCGGGTTGAAGGTCAGCCAGGAACGGGCGTTGAAGGATTCGGACTTCGCTTGGGGTCAGAGACTGAATTACCCGGCTTCGTAGTTCACCGCTCGCGATGATTTGCAAATAAGTGTTCAGTTCGACGGCGTTGGTGACGCCTTCTCTGGCGACCAAGGGCGTGTTCGTGACCACTGCCGGACGTTCGAATTGCATCGTCGCGTTAGCTTGGAACATGGGAATTTCACTGGACCGGTAGTAGCCCAGCCCGATCGAAACCAGTAGGGCCAGCGGCAGTGCGATCCAGAATCGTTCACGCAAAATGATGACGTAGTCACGAATCGTGCGACGTTCACTTATTTCTTCATCCCGTCTAGGCGGAGTGCTAGAAGGGGAGGGGGCTAGGTCGGAAGTCGACATTGGTGATTAGAAAAATTTGATGGGAACGTAGACGATATCATCGGGAAGCAGTAGCATTGATGATTTCGTATCCGTGGTGCTCTCCTTGCCAATTAATGAATTTTTTACATCGACCTGCCATACCTTCTCGGTCCCATCCTGCATGGTGCGTTTG
>CAXBOL010000491.1:0-4470 GCA_963977295.1 uncultured Opitutaceae bacterium | reverse complement strand
AAAGATCCAACGTGGTTTCGTTTGGAGTAATGCCCGTCGATGAGTTTTTGCGCCGTGCCGGTCTTGCCCGCGATTTGGTAACCGGGAATGGCCGCGGCCTTGGCCGTGCCGTCTTCGGTGACCCCCATCAACATTTGGGCCATCTGCCGCGCGACGGACTCTTTGATTACCCGTCGACGGCTGACCCCTCCAAAACTATACAAATCAGCTCCACTTTCGTCGCGGATTGCGCGGATGATTTGCGGGCGCATCAGCTCTCCGCCACTGGCAATGGCGCCCATGGCGTAGTGAATTTGAATGGGTGTCGCCGAGATGCTGTAGCCAGCAGGGATCCGCGTAATCTCCAACGCACTCCACTTGTCCGGCGTATTCAAGATTCCCTGACTTTCGTAGCCCAACTGAAATCCTGACTTCTCACCGAACCCAAACAGACGGGCTTGATTGTAAAGGCCCCGTTCCCCTAGTCGCATGCCCAGCTGGGCTGCACCTACATTACTTGAATGACTGATGATTTCCGCGACGCTCAAGGGATGGTCATAAGGATGATCATCCGGCATGAATTTCCTGACCCTGCCGTTAAATTCGATGGTCTGGATTGAACAGTCGAACAGCGTGGCGGGCGTCACCAAACCAGCATCCAGAGCACCCGCGGCCGACACGATTTTGAAGGTGGATCCGGGGTCCAGAAGATCTGTCACCGCCACGTTGCGCTGCACTTCAATCGGAGCTGACCCGTATTCATTAAGATCAAAAGACGGATAATTCGCCATCCCCAGTAAAAATCCACTGCGGGCATCGCTGACCAAAATCGACGCCTTCTCTGGATGGTAGGTTTCGCTGATGAACTTGAGTTCGGACTCGATCAAATGCTGCACCACCGAATCGATGGAAAGCACCACGCTGTAGCCATCGTCGGCCGCAACTTCACGGGTGCGGAATTGAGCCATCTCCCGACGGCGTCCATCCTTCTCCGATTCGCGCCAACCATCCTGGCCACGCAGATAAAAATCAGCGAAACTTTCAATGCCTCCCGAAGGTTGGTTCTCTTTGTTGAGATAACCGATAATATGTGAAGCCAACGACTTACGCGGATACGTGCGACGATAGGATCGATTCCCGTATACGCCCTTAATGTTGAGTTCCTGCACCGCCAAATAGGTCGATTCCTCGATCTCTTCCCTGAGTTTGGACCATCGAATCGGACGCTCCTGGCCCTCCGAATCACGCCGTATTTTAGTCGCGAATACGTCCGCGATATCGCGCAGGGGCAAATCAAGCAACTGGGCGAGTTGAGGCCATTTTTTTTCATCCTCAGGCAGCAGTATTTGCGGATCGACCCCCAATTCGATCACCGTGCGAGAAGTGGCGAGCACGTCGCCTCGGGAATCCACAATATCGCCTCGGCGCGCTTGTAAAATCGCGATGGAAGACCGGGCGCGATCTACATAGGTGACCAATCGCTCCCGATCTATCACATGCAGGTGCACCAACCGCACTCCCACGCTGGCGAAACACAGCAGAACCGTGGTGGCCAGGAGGACGAGGCGATAGTTGGAGGTGAACCCTTTGGACATGAATCAGGACCGTTTACTAAAAATGTGATCAGTTGACTGAGAACCGAACCGAGACGTTTCCGGTAGTGGCTTCGTTGGTGAAAATTTCGATATTGCGCTTGGCCGCCAGTCGGGCCTCCGGGGACTCTTCCACGCGCACAATCTGCAAGTCGTTCGGCGGGACCAATCCCAAGCCCATGGCGACATTTTTACGTTCGAGCGCTTCGGGTGACTGAGCCGAGGCCAACCGAGCGGTTGACTCCGCCATTTGCCTCTCGATTGCCGCAATACTCCGCTCCATGAGTTTGGTCGCGTTGGCTGTCTCCGAGATCTGGTGACGCATCCACACAATGCCTACTCCAACCGATCCGGTGATGCAGATCATGAAAATGGAGTAGACCAGGAGTTGATTGATAAAGGCGTGGGTGGAAGCGGGTTTCATGACAGCAAAAATCAGTGTTTGCGCAGGGCTCGCAGTTTGGCTGAGCGACTGCGGGGGTTGACGGCAATTTCCGCGGAAGTTGCCGTGATCGGCTTGCGAGTGAGCGCATCGGCGGACTTGGCTCGCAGATCTTGCGGAGTGGAATCGTGCGCATTGAGCGGTTGCCCACATTGCTGCCGAAAAAACTGTTTCACCGGTCGGTCTTCGAGCGAATGGAAGCTGATGACCGCCATCACTCCACCCGGAGCCAAGCGTTCGAACGCCGCCGGCAACGCCCGCTCAATCGCCCCGATTTCATCGTTCACCGCGATCCGAATCCCTTGGAACGAACGCGTAGCGGGATGAATCTTCGACTGGCGCCGGAGGGCGGCAGGAATCGCTTCGAAAATGACGTCGGCCAACGACGCGGTTTGGGCCAACCGTCCCGAGCCTCGTGCCGCGATCAACGCGCGAACGACTCGGCGCCAGCTGTTCTCTTCGCCGTAGTTGCGGATCGCATGAACCAACATGGCTTCCGTCGCCGTCTCCAACCACTGGGCTGCCGGAACCCCATGACGAGGATCCATCCGCATGTCGGCTGGTGCATCGTGACGGAAGGAAAACCCCCGCGATGCTTCGTCCAATTGAAACGAAGACACACCCAGATCAAACAACGCGCCGTCAAACTTTCCCAAGTCGAGTTCGCCCAAGCCGCCGAAATCGCGGTCGATCAACTGAAAGCGATCGCCAAATTCCCCAACCAGTGACTCTGAACGGGCGATGGCTGCGGGGTCACGGTCCAGTGCCACGACCGAAACGTCGGCTGCCGACTCAAGAATCGCACGCGTATGCCCGCCCCCACCAAAGGTCGCATCCAACACCCGCGCACCCGGTCGAGGAGCGAGTTGCTCCATCACCTCATGCAACAAAACGGGAAGATGGCCGGGGATCATAGCGGTCATGGTTCGATCAATGGCTACGGTGCCCATGCAGACTCCTCCACAAGATCAAACGGTCCACCGCCGAGGGCAGGGCCGCAGGTGAAAAACTAGGCGAGAAAAACGCCTCCAAAATTTCGCGACGCCGACGCCGGTCAGCGACCCGCGAACGACCACGGTCAGACTTAACCAGCAAACAGCAGTCGGAACCGAAACCGACCTGAAGCTGAGGAGAAGTGGGTTTCGGGAGATGAAAATGAACGTTGCTCATAATCAAATCGCAAAACGTTTCATGACGTTGGCCTGAGTAGCCCTCGTCGACTTCGCCGCTACTTCAGCCCAGCGAGCCGAACTGTAGATATTGAACTTATTGGCCGACCCCACGAGCACGACCTCCTCTTTCGGTCCGTTAAGACCGACATGATTAAACAACCCTTCGCTCAAGCCAATGCGTCCCTGGCTATCGAATTTGAACGACTGCGTGTTCGCCATAAAGACGCTGATATCGTCCTGCGCTTCCTCATCTGAAAGCGGCACCGCCGCGAATTTATCATACAGTTTTTCAGCCTCGATGGGCGGAAGCACAGATACGTAACCCGCTGGATTTGGGATAGCTAGGAAACTCGCCTCTTTCCCAAACAGGTTCCTCCAAGCCGACGGAATCGTCACCCGATTCTTATCATCGAGGTAATGCCGGTAAACACCGGTGAGGTGAGCTTTGGGAAGGGTGACCATAGGTATCGAGGCGACGACTGCCCCAATATGCCCCAAAATGACCCATTTTAAGCCCCCTGGGTCAAGCACGAAGCCCATAACCAGCCGGCTTTTACAGAAAAGTTATTCACAACGGATCGGCGGATAACTCCCGCGACCGTGACCCACTTGGGCCATCGTCTGGCATCAGGGAGTCCTAAGGTCGCCCATTGCTCCAGACCAACGAACCGCATGCACGCGGGAATTCTCCATGATTGTCGCCTCCTCCCTTCATCCATCCAAAAGCGGGAAGTTGAAGTCGAACGTAACCGCCAGGACGTCCGATTCCCAACTCAGAAGGTCTTCCGATAAACGTGACCTTGGGTGTCTTGGAATCTCAGCTCCCGCGGGTTGATCTCGATCACGCGCAGCTGCAGGTCACGGTCCACGAATTCATTGAGACGATAGACGCGGTCATTCATCAGCACCTTGGGGTCGGTATCGGAAACGCGAATTCCCGAAACCCGTGCCCGCTCCAAAAAATTCAACACCGCTGCATTCGGTATGGTGGCCCCCGCCGAAGCCTTGGGCATTCCCTGGGCGGTCGGCTCTTCGGATTCAGCGATAATCACCTTCCCGGTAGGCGTCCGTTGTAACGGTCGCTGATCCGGCACGGCGACGGACGGAGACACCACTGGATCTGAAGTGACCACCTTTGGTGAAGTTGAGGTGGCAATGGTCGGTTTACGGGCCTGCTCCACCCCCGGCTCAGCACGGGGCTGGGGCGGCGGTATGGTCGCGACAGGCGACTTCGCCGTGGGTGTTTCAGCCGGTGATGCGGCGACCGTCTCTGGATTCATCGATT
>CAXBOL010000490.1:0-4475 GCA_963977295.1 uncultured Opitutaceae bacterium | reverse complement strand
CCTGACATGAGAATGACAAAACTCCATGAGAGCTATCTCCACGATTTATCTGACGACGGCATCGACGGTTGGCTGGAGAAGCATCGAAGATACGCCAAATCAGAAGCCTTGGCTCAATTCTCCGCCCCTCCTCTGCGGTGGGCTAACCTAATCCATGATGACCGATTGATGCGAAGACGGGCGCTAAAGCAGCTCAGCTACCGCGTGCCATGCCGTTCGTTTGCCCGGTTTGTGTATCAATACCTCATAAGGCAAGGATTTCGAGAGGGGCGAGCAGGATGGACCTATTGCCGACTCCTTGCCCGCTATGAAGGGTTCGCACAAGATGAGCTCAGGAAACTCCAAAAGGCCTCATCCCCATCGATGAGTGGTCAGTCTCGAGGATAGCGTATGCCTCGGATCATCTTTATTAATCGAGTCTATTGGCCTTCGGCCGAAGCCACCGCGCAAATCCTCCGCGATCTGACTATAGGACTCGCAGCCACTGGCACGTCCGTAATCGTGATTACGGATACCCCGATAGATCCCGAGTTGCAGGATAACGTTCCGAATTTAAAGGTCTATCGAACGGGAAACAGAACTCAAAGAAAGCTTGGTATCGTATCGAAACTTCTGGGCTACGCCCGATTTATCGACGCCGCCAAAATAACGATTAAGAAAATCCTAAACCCGGATGACCGAGTGGTCGCCATGACCGATCCTCCGATGCTCGGTCCCAAAATTGGTCCCACCGTCAGAAGGAGTGGCGGTAAGATTTGGCACTGGTCTCAGGACGTGTATCCAGAGGTAGCGTTAGCCATCAAACCGTTTGGTCACCTGACCAATTTGATGCGTATCCTGATTCCCCATCGTAATCGAGAATGGGCTCAATCGAGTGGAATTGTGGCCATCGGTTCTGACATGGCTGATTGCATCGCCCAAACCGGAATTTCACGGACCCTGATTTCGATTTCGCCCAATTGGTCTCCCATTAACTTGGTGCCTCAAAGCCGGATAAATCAGCGTGAGCGATGGGAAATCCAACCGGATAAATTCTTACTGACCTATTCAGGTAATTTGGGACGAGCACACACGTTGAATCCGCTAATCGACCTAGTCAGGCTCTTGCAGCCGAACGAACAGGTGGAAACACTCATCGTGGGAAATGGACCGCAAAGAGCCACCTTGATCAAATTGGTGAGCTCACAAAACTTACGGAGATGCCACTTCAAGCAATCGGTGCCAATTTCGGAATTGGAATCCAGTTTGGCGGCTGCCGATGTTCACGTCATCACCATGCGTCCGGATTGCGTTGGCACCGTTTGGCCGAGTAAGTTTTACGGCGTGATCTCGGTTTCCCGACCGATGATTTTTATTGGTCCCAAGACCGCCGAGATTGCCCAACTCATCACGCACCATCAGTTAGGCATTGCGGTGGAACCCACGAATTTGGAAGCAGCGCAACAATTTGTGGAACGGCTTTGCTCAGACCCTAGCACTTATGATGCGTTTTGTCTTCGGGTTGGTCAGTTTGCGCACCAACAACCTGGCCGGATTGGTGCAGTGCAATTCTGGAATGGCATTGTGGCGTCATCATAGATTGCGTCTCTAAGGATCTTCGAAAACGACATGAAATGAAAAACCGCCGCGCCCATAGCCTGCTCCTGTTGATTTTTGACGCTATCTCGGTGTTTGTCGTCTTCAATCTGGCGGGTTGGCTCCGCGGCATCGCCGGACCCGGGCAATGGATTGTCACTCCCTTGATCGGTCCCATGATTGTGGTCATGATCGCGATCTACTTGATAGACGGTTATCGATCGCGCACGGAAATGATGGGAGCCGACTATACCTCCCAACACGTAGTGGTGCTGCTGATGGCGTTAGTGGTCACCTTGCTACTCACCTACGTAATCATTCCCGAAGCGTTTTCTCTGCAAGGTTCGCGTCTGGTGCTTTCAGCCGCATTTGTCGTGCTCGCCGGAGTCACCCTTACCTATCGCAGATCGATTCACCGCTGGGTGAAGAAGGATCAACAAGATCGCGTCGTGCTATTTGTGGGCAACCGAGCCGCGGCTACGGGCTTCATCGAAGTCTGTCACACCAACCGCCTGGAGCAGACCGTAATTTGCGCCGTAGTCGGCGAGTCTGAGGAAACCTCAGTCGAATCTGAATCAGACGACATTATTCGCAACTACCGGGAGGTTTTGAACGACATCAAATCTGGAGCGATTCGGATCGAGGCTATCGTGCTGCGAGAATCAGGAGATTCCTTGCCGGGCACTATGGCTCAAGAGTTGACGGAACTGTTTTTTCAAGGCGTTCCCACCTATACGCTGGAGCTGTTCTTCGAAACTTATTGGCGTAAAATTCCACTTTATCGCATCAACCATGTATGGCTTTTCCAAGAGGGATTTCAGATCGCGCGTAATCCTGTATTCGAACGCACCAAGCGAGCCGTTGACATCCTCTTGGCCGGGCTGGGGTTGGTTTTGTTTGCTCCGCTGCTATTGCTGGCAGCGATTGCCGTTAAGCTGGAAGATGGTGGTCCAATATTTTTCCGCCAAACCAGAATAGGCCGGAAGCGAGAGCCCTTCCAAGTGATCAAGCTCCGCTCGATGAAGGTGGACAACGATTCTTCGGGTGTGAATCGTTACACCCAAGATAACGATCCCCGCATTACTCGAATTGGCGCTTTCCTGAGGAAAACCCGACTGGACGAGGTTCCTCAACTTATGAACGTCATCGGTGGCGAAATGAGTCTGATCGGCCCTCGCGCTGAATGGGATAAACTCGTGAATGAATACGAGGCCGTAATCCCGTCTTACCACTACCGTCATCTGGTGCGTCCAGGCATCACCGGTTGGGCCCAGATCAACTATCCCTACGGCGGCAATGTCGAGGACACCCTGCGGAAACTGGAGTATGATCTCTATTATATCCGGCATTTTTCGTTTGTGATGGATGCTGCCATCGTGCTCCGAACCGTTAACATTATGCTATTTGGCAAGGGCAAATAGCCCGCGTCCGTAGGTCAGCCTATCATGACAAAAAATTACGACTTCATTGCCATCGGCGGCGGCTCCGCCGGGTTCAATGCCGCGCGCACGGCCGCCGATTTAGGTCAAAAAGTTGCCATCGTTGATGGAGCTTCAGAGCTGGGGGGACTCTGCATCCTCAAGGGCTGTATGCCGTCCAAGACTTTGCTTTTTTCGACCGAGGTTCTGCATCTGGCACAACACGCTAAACCCTTTGGGCTGAACATTCCCAGTGCCACCGCCGACATGCGCAAAATTCATGCTCGGAAGCGAAAAATCATTGGAGAATTCGCAGACTATCGTGCCAAAGCGATGAATTCGGGACGTTACGACGTTTATCGTGCTTACGCCGAATTCACGGATCCACATACCCTCCTCCTCGCCGACGGCCAACGACTCAACGCGAAGCGATTTATTATCAGCACCGGATCGCACGTGAGTTCCCCTCCGGTTCCGGGCCTCGCCGACACGCCCTTTTGGACCAGTGACGACGTCCTCGATCTGGATTACATTCCGGCGAGCGTAATCGTTCTGGGCGGGGGCATCGTTGCCTGCGAACTCAGTCAATTCCTTCGCCGTATTGGCTCCCGGGTGGTATTGATTCAACGGAGCAAAAACATCCTCAAAGACCACTCCCCGGCTGCCGCTGAAGTCGTGCAAGACGCCTTTCGCGCCGAGGGCATTGATCTTCACACAAACACAAAAATCGAGTCGATCAGCGCCACCGCCACTGGAGTCACCGTAAAATTTCTCTGCGACGGCCGTCGCGTGACGCGCCGAGCTCAACACCTCTTTAACGCCCTCGGGCGCAGTCCGAATACCGATCGACTTGGTCTGGACAAGGCCGGGGTCAAACTCACCGAGGAAGGTCGCATCGCGACCAATCGCTGGCAACAAACCTCGCAACCGCACATTTATGCGGGTGGGGATGTCGCGGGTCCCTTCGATATCGTTCATCTCGCCGTGGCCCAAGGTGAGCTCGCGGCTCGTCACGCTTTCGGGGTTAAGGGACTCAAGCCGATCAACCATGATCACCTGCTCAACGTCGTGTTTACCGACCCAGCTCTGGCCAGTATCGGCCGTCAGGAGTCTGAGCTTAAAGCCGCCAACATTCCGTTCATCGTCGCAACCTATCCTTTCGACGACCACGGCAAATCAATCCTCATGGAGGCCACCCGGGGTTATGTGAAAGTCATCGCCGAACCCCAAAAAGGTAGAATCCTGGGCGCAGAAATCGTAGGTCCACATGCAGGCGAGCTGATCCATTGTTTCAGTGGTCCCCTGACGATGAAGGCCACCGTCTTCGACCTCCTTAAAGCACCTTGGTATCACCCCACCCTTGCGGAGATCCTCACCTACCCATTGGAAGAAATAGCTGGGCAGATCTCTGGCTAACGACTGATCGTCAAAAGATCCCCCAACTCGACTCGCTTCTCGTATAACGCTTTGCCCACGATGACG
>CAXBOL010000489.1:0-4481 GCA_963977295.1 uncultured Opitutaceae bacterium | reverse complement strand
CTAAGACGTTTTCCGGTGGCATGAAACGCCGCCTCAATCTCGTCGCCGCCCTCCTCCACCGCCCCAAACTCCTGCTCTGCGACGAACCCACCGTCGGCGTCGACCCGCAGTCGCGCAACGCCATCTTTGAATTTTTGCAGCAGCGCAACGACGAAGGCCTCACCATCGTCTACTCCACCCACTACATGGAAGAAGCCACCCGCTTGTGCTCGCGCATCGCCATTATCGATCACGGCAAAATCCTCGCCGATGGCACCCTGAACCACCTATTGGGCCACCTTCCTTCCAGCGAACAGCTGCACCTCCCGCTCGGCCAAGCCACCACCGCCGCCCTTCCTTCGCTCCGGGCCTACGGTGAAATCACCACGACCGAAGAAGGCCACGCCCTCGCGCTTTCGGCCGACGCCAAACTCTCCGCCGTGTTCGCCGAAATCGAACGTCACCACATCCCCACCAACGCCTGCTCGCTCACGCGCCCCGGACTCGAAGAGGTCTTTCTCCACCTCACCGGTAAAGCCTTCCGCGAATAGCCCGCCTACCCAGTTCGTGTCTTCCTGCAACACAACGACTCCCGGCAACTAGTAACGTATTACGTTACAACCTGAATTTCCTCCTGCCTCCTCCTTCTCCTTCTCCGTGCCTTTCGTCCCGTTCTCATCATGCATCAAGTTCTCACTCTTCTGCGCAAAGACATCCGCCTCTTTCTACGCAACAAGGTCGCATTCGGTCTCACGTTCGTGGTGCCGATCGTCTTGATTTACGTGTTCGGCAACGTCTTTGGCGTCAGCCGCAGTAGTTCCGGCCCCACCGGCATCCCTATCGCAGTCGTCTCGCAGACCGACGCCGCCGTGGCCACCGCGATTACTAACGGCTTGCGCGCCGAGTCCTCCTTCAAGGTCATCACCACTTGGGCCAACGAGGCCGACGAACAAGTTCCGCTCACGGAGGAGCGCGTGCGCGAACTCATTCACGATAATTCGCTCCGTTTCGCGCTCGTTTTCCCTGCCGACACCGTCAGCGACGAATCATTCGGGCTCAAACTCAAATTCCTCAACAACCCCCGCAACGAAATCGAAACCCAAACCGTCAACGGCCTCCTGCAAAAGGTCATCTTCACTTCCGCGCCCACCGCGTTGATGGACGGCCTGCGCAAGCGCGCGACCAACTTCATCGGGGCGGACGAGACCGACAAATTCTACACCGGCATGGCCGAGATCATTGCGTCGTCCTTCGGCCTCGATCCTGCAGTCGTCAAAGCCGACATGGCCGCGGGCGACCTGTTCTTCGGCGATGAAAAAGCCGCCGAACCAAACGCCGACGGTGAGACTGACTCGACCACGAGCAGCACCGCTGATTTCATCGATCAACTCATTCAAATCGACAACCAACAACTCGCCGGCGCCAACGTAAAGAGTCCCGGCGCCACGCGCGTCGTGGGCGGCTGGGCGATCATGTTTCTCCTCTTCTCCGTCAGCGGCGCCTCCACCTCCCTGTTCGAGGAAAAACAGGCCGGCATTTTCCATCGCCTACTCGCCTCCCCCGTGCGCCGCTCGCACATCCTGTGGAGCAAATACCTGTTCAACGTGCTCATGGGCGTTGTGCAACTCATCGTGCTCTTTCTCGCTGGACAACTCATGTTCGGCATCGAGGTCCTGCCGCACCTCGCCAACCTGCTGGTCGTCGTGGTCGTCGCGTCCATCGCCTGCACGTCCTTTGGCATGTTGTTGTCATCCATCGCCGGCAACCCCGCCGCCGCCAGTGGCCTCGCCACGTTTTTGATTCTGACCATGAGTTCCATCGGTGGCGCTTGGTTTCCCACCAGCTTCATGCCCGAATTCATCCAATCCCTGAGTAAGCTGACCCTGGTCTATTGGTCGATGGAAGGATTCCTCGCCGTGCTCTGGGCCCAAAAGCCTCTGATCGAAATCCTCCCGACACTGGGTGTCCTCCTCGCAATGGCCGCCGTCGTGACGTCTTTCAGCCTCTGGCGTTTCAACAAGGGCAACATCTTCGATTAACCGCCGCAGCCGGGGCCAGAGAACGCCCATCCCCGGCTCCGTCAGTCCCGTCGAAAAGGGAGGTTGGTTCAAGATGTCGCGAACCCAGTCCCCCTATAACCGCTCGCCACTTTTGGCTCATTTTTCTCGTTTCGTTCGTGGTCGCGGCAAGATGTCCGATGAGTGATTTCCGTCCAATCGGTGCCTGACTTTCTTTTTCTTCTCTGGATTCGTCCGTTTTGGGTCATATTATTGGGCTTCCTTCCCTTCGTTCTGTCTGTTTAATCCTCCTAGTGAGCCGACTCATTGCCATCATCGGACAACGTCGTTCTGGACTCCATGCTGTAGTCAACTGGCTAATTGGGCTCCACCCGGGACGAGTGCGCTTCGTCAACGACCCTCCTCTCGACCTTTCGCCTGAGCCGTCCAATTTTAACGGCTGCTTTGAATACGATGTCAGTGCCAATCGGATCCTCCTCCGCCCCACCCTGCACCTGCTGAGGTTTGAAGCCAATCAACTCAACTGGTCCATTGCCGCCCGATTGCCCTGGCCATTGAACGGACTGGTTCGACGCATCGTGAAAAAATATTGGGAACCGAAAATTATGCGCACCGCTTGCGTCTTTCCCGAACTGGATGCGACCGGGCAGCAACCACCCGACCTCCATCTAGTCCTTTTTGAGAATCTCAGCCCGCGAGAAGCCGCCGCGAAATTGCCCGATTGGTTGACCGCCTACCGCAAGGAGAATGGATTGCCCACCGTTGATTGCGAAGATATTTTCATCGTGCTCCGTAGCCCTTGGAACTGTCTGGCGAGCACCCTTAAACACCATGTCATGGGCGTATCAAGTTCCTCATATTCGCGCAGTCTTTGGGAAATCCTCACGCGCGCTAACCGGGATTCCGGCAATGAGAGATGGCGCCTGGTGCCGCCGGAAGGAATTGGCGAACTCTGGACCACATATGCCGAGGAACTCAGCGGCGAATCGCAGCACTTTCATCCGTCGCGGTGGCAAGTCCGTCCTTTGCTCTATGACACTTGGATGGAGTCTTCCACCCTGCGCGACACCATGGCTGGCGAACTCGACTGTAGGCCGAACGATCTAGGACTGGCCCGGATTGCCCCCTACGGCGGTGGCAGCTCGTTCGTGGGAATCGACCAGTCGCCCGAGAACCCCGAGGACCTGACCAAACGCTGGCAACACTATCAGGACCATCCGATCATGCGGGCTATGCTGAGCTCGCCTGAAATCAGGCGTCTTGGCACCAAATTGAATATTGAAGTGCCTGATTCGACCTGACTGCGATCCTCCTCATGCTCAGCGTCCTCATCAACAACTATAACAATGGTCCGTGGATTCGTGCGTGCGTCGATTCAGTGTTAGCCCAGACGCTCCCTCCTGATGAGATCATCCTCTACGATGACGGTTCCACCGATGACTCCTTAGCCATCCTCGACTCTTACCGGGATCGTATTCGTGTCATCAGCGGCGTGCATAATGACGAGCTGCGTGGCTTCGAAAGTCAGGCTCTCGCCATTCACCGTGGATTAATGGCATCTTCGGGCGATCACCTCTACCTTCTCGACGGAGACGATTATTACCTCCCGGATCACCTCGAACGTTACGAAGCCCACTGGCAAAATAATCCTGTCTTCGTCATGATCCACGGTTCGATGAGCATGGTCGACGCCGAAGGTAACCAACAAGGTAGCCTCTACCGCGCGGATCGGGACCAAATCGACTACCGCAAAGCCATCTACCGCTACAATGAAACCGACTATTTTTATCCCACCAGCAGTCTGGCGTTTCGCCGCGACTTTCTCCTGCGCGAATTACCGCTCGATTTTTCCGACGGCGTTGCGGCATGCGTTGACGCCAAACTTAGTTTTGCCGCTGTTTTTGCGGGCCCCATCGGCTTTGTTCAACAAGACACCGCCCGATACCGCTTCCGGCCGAATTCGCTTTCTGCACTCGAGGGTTGGCACAAAATGACCAGAATTGAGGAAACTCGTCAACGCGCCTGGATCTTCAACTCCGTTGCCCAGGCTCGAGGCCATCCCCCGGTGAGACTTTGGCTTAATCCCCGCTACGTAATGCAGCTTGCCCGTCAGCTCCTGCCCGGATGGATATCGAATCCTTTCGTTAAATGGAAACTGTCCCGATACCGGCGGATGAAGAATAAAAGGAATTCACCGTGACGGCTAAACTAAATCATTCTGCGCCTCGCCCTGGCCGGCCCTGCCGAGTCCTCTTTATTGTCCCCGGAGAGCAAGACGGACGCGATGGCATCACCGATTACACATTCTGGGTGGCTGCCGCGGCCGGTCGAGCCGGGGTGGACTGTATGATCTTCGCTTTGTTCCCGTTCGAGAATTCTCGGGAAATTTATGCCCCACGTTTCCCAGCCTCAGGCCCGGGACATCTGATCGTCAAAATTGCGTCCGCCGGCCCCCTACGCCATCGCTTGGCTCAACTGGAATCC
>CAXBOL010000488.1:0-4498 GCA_963977295.1 uncultured Opitutaceae bacterium | reverse complement strand
TGAGGCTCATCCGATACAGGAAGTGAGGCGAAATCAACAAGGCCTGCAACGCCCCCTGCATGGCCTGGTCAAACGATTCTCCTCCCGCCACCGCGGCGGTGACATAGTCCACCAACCGCTCCACTTCTGTCTCTTGTAGGGGTCTCCGATACGCTCGGGGCCCCACGTGCGAGATCACTGTGCGAGCGGCCTCGGCGACGGAGCGATTCTGGTCGGGTTTGGTGGTCACAATCAGTCGGTGGGTGGGATGTAGGTCGGCCGGGTCCACCACGAATGGTCCCACCATGCGGGCTTCCCTCACGCCTAACCGCGGCGGGTCTTTTCGCCACGCCGCCAACGATTCGGCGTCGAGTCCGGCTGGTTGACCCATCTGGAACGACACTTGGTGCCGTCCCATCGACACTTTGATTTTGGCCGCGAAATCCTTCCATTCCCGGGAGGAAGGAGCTTGGTCGACTTGCATGGATGCCACACGTTCACCGTCGATCCACACCTCCATGGGCACCGGCGGATGAGGGTCGTCGGGTCGCCAGGCGTTCTCGTGTTCCGGCCACTTGCCTTTGGCGTCGATCCGTCGTTCGACGAACACCGATTCCGGCATCACTCCCCATGCTCGAATCTGCAACTCGTAGGTGCCGGGTAGCGGTGTTTCGTAGTCGACCACCATCTTGCCGTGCGGATCCACGATCACGCCGGCATCGCTGCTATTCACAATGTTGATACGATCGTAGAACACCGCCTGTTCGTTGCGCCGCATTTCGATTTGGCGACCAGTGTTCATGACGAAGTTGGTCACTTTCTCGGCCGCTTCGAGAAAACGCTCCATGCGCAGCGGCGAGACGGTGTGCACGTCGCCAATGTTGTCGAAGCCGTAACCCACATTGTCACTGGGAAAGGTGTTCCCCAAGGATAAGCCGATGCCAAAAAGATCCTGGATGGTGTTGTCGTATTCCGTGCGATTGAGTCGCCGCACCGTGACGCGGCCCGGATCCACCGGTTTGGAAAGATCCACAAAGTTGAGACGCTCCTCCAACCATTCCGCGATCTGCGACCGTTCTTCGGCCTCGGGTTGGATTTCATCGTCGGGCGGCATCGCCCCGATTTTGACTTGCTTGAAAACCCGTTCCCACACGGCCCGTTCACCGTAAATTTCACCGACCGCACTCAGCCCTTCGAGAGTTACCTCGCCTTTGCGAATGTCCGACGCGTGGCAATCGACGCAATACAGATCAAGAAACGACTCCAACTCCGCGTGCGTCGACGCGATCGTTGGGGCGACGCCCACGATGAGGATCAGAGTGGCTACGAAACGGCGCATTCGTCGCAAACGAAGATGGAGGGGCAGCACATGGGGATGCAGTTAGGGTTTTTATTCGTTCCAGTTCTCGCAAACGGAGCTGATTATTACCGTCAAACCGGAGGCGCATTTTGATGCGAACAGTTGCAGATTGCTCAAATTTACCGAAACTGCGGCGTCGGTCTCTCCTCTGCGATGTGCCGATTGTGACAAGATTATCCCCATGGAGAAACTTGATCTCCTCATCGTGCGTCTCCTACCCTCTCTCCGCCTGTTAACTCAATCACCCTGAAATTATCTATGAAATTACGTTTCCCTCGCCTCGTAGCCCTAAGTGTCGCCCTGAGCGCGCTGATGATCACTCCCGCCCAAGCCGAAGAGCACACCGAACTCGGTGAGCACATGGAAATGATCGGGAAGACGTTCCGTAACTTACGCCGCGACGCCCGAGATCCTGCCAACAACGCCGCCTGCGCTGACCTCGTGGCCAAAATGCTCGCGGGTGCCAAAGACTCCCTTTCCCTCAAGCCCGCTTGGACCGCTGATCAACCGGCCGACAAACAAGCCGAATTTGTCGACGGTTACATGAAGGAAATGAAGGTATTCATCGGCTTGTTGACCGACCTCGAGAAGGCCTTCCGCTCTGGCGACAACACCGGAGCTGGTGAGTTGATCGAAAAGCTCCGGGATCAACAAAAACTCAGCCACAAGCTCTACAAAAAACCTGACGAAGATTAATTCTTCGCTTTAGCGTTTATTCATTCTCAAGACCGACACTAAATGGCGTCGGTCTTTTTGTTGAGCCTGCCCCCAGTCGAATCATGATTTTTTTACCCCTCTTGCGGTTCGTAAGCTACCTAGCGGTAGGATTTAACTTTGGCTCCAGTTTACTGGTCGCTGCTACTCCCCTTCCCACCGGCTCCCACGCTGGGCCCGAGGCCGAATGGATCTCGCTGTTCAATGGCAAGAATCTCGATGGCTGGATCGCCCGTCGCGGTTCGCGGGGCAACGACACCAGTCAAACCATTGAGGAAATGTTTCAGGTGCACGACGGGGTCATTCACGTCTATCCGGGCGCCGCGGGAGATAGCGCTCAATTCAACGGCAATCTCCGCACCACCGAACAGTTCTCGAATTTCCATCTGCAACTGGAATATCGGTGGATGCAAAATCGGTTTCGCCCCCGCCATCGAGCCGTGCGCGACGCCGGTATCCTGTTTCACATTCATACCAACCCGGATGAAGTCTGGCCCCCTTCGATTGAAATGCAACTAGGTGGAGGCAAACCCGGCGCGCCTTACGTGACCGGCGACCTTTGGGTCATCGGCAACACCCGTGCGTTCGCGCCGAGTATCGATAACCAATGGCTTCCGGACGCCCCCTTGGTGGAATTTGGCGTCGGCGACGATCTTTCGCCGGTCAACCTCACCTCCGTGGCCGCGACCAAACCTCACGGCGAGTGGAATTTCGCCGAGCTCATCGTGCATGGATCAGACCGCGCCGAATACTACCTTAACGGGCAACTCGTTGGTTCGGTCAAAAACCTGCGTTATCAAGATCCTGAGGGAAACTGGCGACCACTCAGCGCCGGGGCGATTTCGATCCAGGCCGAATGGGCTGAACTCCAGTATCGCAATATCCGGATCAAAAAACTCTAACTTGTTTTTTCTAATCTCGGTCAGCTACTTTTCTGCTTATGCCCCCCTCCCCGCCCCTTTCCCGTCGCCGGTTTACTGGTCTGGTTGCCGCCGGTTTAACTGGTCTCAGTCTACGTCCTTCACTCTTCGGCGCCACGCGTATGCCCGTGCCCCGGATCGGGTGCCAAACCGACTTGGCCAATGCCGCCGCCGTGCGGGATGCCGGCGGATCTTTTGTCGGGTTGTCTGTGGCCGGTTGGCTCGATCCCGATGGTCCGGAAAATGAGTTTCTCGCCAAGATCGATGTCGCAAGCGCGGCTCCCCTTCCCGTCATCGTGTGCAACAGCTTTATCCGCGCCAAACACATGAAGGTGACGGGCCCCGAGGCCAACCATGACGAAGTTCTCGCTTACTGTGGTCGGGCGCTGGAACGTGCCCAACGTGCCGGGGTTGGCATGATTACGTTCGGTAGCTCCGGTTCGCGTCGGATTCCCGATGGGTTCGACGTCGGACGGGCCAACGATCAGTTCATTTCCTTCCTGCAAAAACTCGGTCCCATCGCGGCTGATCACGATGTCACCGTAAATGTCGAACAACTCCAGAGCCGGGAGTGCAACTTCCTCATGCGGATTGGCGAGGTCGAGCACGTGGTCCGTGCGGCCGACCATCCTCGCATCGGCATGGTGGCAGATTTGTATCACATGGTCGCCGAAAGTGATACTCCCGCCGACCTCGCCCAAGCGGTGGATTTGGTGAACCATGTCGAAATCGCCGAGCTTGAAGGTCGCCGCGTCCCCGGCACTACCGGGCAAGATTTCCGGCCCTACTTCAAGGTGCTCAAGGCGGCCAACTACTCCGGTGCCATTGGCGTGGAAGGTCGTTTCGAGTTATCCGAACTCGCTCAAGGATTTGCCGAAATTGCGCTCCAATGGAACGAAGCTTAATTCTCCTCTGGGGACTCACCGCCTGCGCCGGGCTGAATTCCGCCATCGCCGATGACGCCGCGATCGCCCGCGGCATGGCCACTTTCGCCACCTATTGCGCGCCTTGTCATGGCGTGGCGGGGGCCGGACTGGTCGGTCCCAATCTCACCGATGCAGAGGTGTTGCACGGCAGCAGCTTACCCGAAATCATCACCGTGATCGCGGAAGGGGTTCCCGCCAAGGCCATGCCGGCGTGGACCTCCGTCCTGTCCGACGCCGATATCAGCGATGCCGCCCAATTCGTGAAATCCATTATGGGGCTCAATCTGGCCGGGCCCAACCGCGGCGCCGAGTCTACCGTAACGCCTTTTCCCGAAGGCAGCCTCAATTGGCCTTACGTCTTGCGCACGTTCATGCCCGCCTTCGATCTGCCCGACGAGGTTTTCGCCCACCACGGCCGAGGCCGAGACACGTTCAAATACAAAGCTAAGGAAGGCACCTTCGACCTGGAGACTATCCAATCCCCCATTCCTGGCGTGCCCGGTGCCATCGCGGTGAATTTCGGCCCGGCGTTGTCCTACTGTTTCGACACCACCGAGTGCCGATTGCTCTACATTTGGACCGGCCCTTTCGTCGATATG
>CAXBOL010000487.1:0-4499 GCA_963977295.1 uncultured Opitutaceae bacterium | reverse complement strand
CCGCGCAAGAGTATCGCGACAAACTCGCCCGCAACGCCGACGATCCCGAAAAACGTCCCGCCCGCGATTTGGGTCTCGAAATACTCGTCGACGTGCTGGAAGGCCGTCGCACCGTGCAACATCACACCCACCGCCACGACGACATCCTCACCGTGCTTCGCCTCAAACGTGAGTTCGGTTTCAACGTCGTGCTGCAACACGTCAGCGATGGCTGGAAAGTCGCCGACCAAATCGCGGCCGCCGGCGTGCCATGCTCCCTCATCGTGCTCGATAGCCCGGGCGGCAAACTCGAAGCCGCCGACGTCGCCTGGCGCACCGGTGCCGTGCTCGAAAAAGCCGGCGTCTTGGTCGGATTCCACACCGACGACTACATCACCGACTCCCGGTTCCTGCTTCGATCCGCCGCGCTGGCGGTCCGAGGCGGTATGACCCGCGAAGGTGCCCTGCGCGCCCTAACCCTCAACAATGCCAAAATTCTCGAACTCGACGACCGTATCGGCTCGCTTGAGCCTGGCAAAGACGCCGACTTCATCCTGCTCTCCGGCGATCCTTTCAGCGTCTACACCCACGTCGAACAAACCTACGTCGAGGGCCAACGTGTCTTCGATCGCTCCGTTCCAGCCGATCACCTCTTCGCGGTCGGTGGCCTTGGCGCCAGCGCCCCCACCGAACCCTACTTGTGTTGCTACACCAGCCAGATCGATTTCGCGCACAACCACTAAGCCGACCCGCCATGAAAGCCCTTTTCCGTTCTCTCTTCCTTTGCACGTTAGCCAACCTAACGCTGAACCTCTCCGCCCAAACGCTGGTCGTGTTTGCAGACACCCTTCACACCATGACCGGCCCCGCCATCAAGGACGCCGTGATCGTGATCGCCGACGGCAAGATTGTCCGCGTCGGTCCGGCCGCCTCCACCGCCGCCCCGCGCACCGGTAACACCCTTCACGCTGCCGTGATCACTCCCGGCCTCATCGACGCCCACTCGGTGCTCGGACTTTCTGGTCTGCTCAATCAACCCCACGATCAGGACATGCTCGACAAGAGCGCTCCGTTGCAAGCCGACCTCCGGGCCATCGACGCCTACAACGCCAAAGAACCACTGGTTGTGTTCACCCGCTCTCTGGGGATCACGACCATCAATACGGGTCACGCGCCCCGCGCCCTCGTTTCCGGCACCACCATGGTCGCCAAGCTGCACGCCCGCACCGCCGACGAGGATGTGATTATGCCCCAACGCATGATTACCGTGACCCTCGGGGAGCTCGGTATCGCCAGCGATGCGGGTAGCAAAGGCAAGGCACCCGGCACCCGCCCCAAGTCATTGGCCATGCTTCGCGCCGACCTCATCAAGGCTCAGGAATACGCCCAGAAATTCCAGCTCGAAGACTCCACCAAACACCCGGCCCGGAATCTTCACCTCGAAGCCCTCGGCCGCGCCCTCCAGGGTGAACAACCGCTCCTCATCACCGCGCAGCGCGCCATTGATATCCTCGGGGCGTTGCGCATTGCCCGCGAATTTGACCTAGCCATCATCCTCGATGGGGCCGCCGAAGCTCACCTGACCCTCGACGAAATTAAAGCCAGTGGGTTCCCGGTTATCCTCCATCCGACCATGGCCCGGGCCGCCGACGAAATGGAAAACATGAGCTTCGAAACCGCCGCCAAGCTTCAGGCCGCGGGCATTCCGTTTGCCATTCAAGGGGGCTACGAAGCCTACGCGCCCAAGAGCCGCAATGTCTTGTTTGAAGCGGGCGTCCTCGTGGCCCACGGCCTCACGTGGGAACAAGCGTTGGCCAGCATCACCACTTCGCCCGCACAGATTCTCGGTCTCTCCGATCGCATCGGCACCATTGCCCCCGGGATGGACGCCGACCTTGCGCTCTACGATGGCGACCCGTTTGAATACACCACCCACTGCCTCGGCACCGTCATCGACGGCACCCCCTACACCGGCGAGGACGACCACATTTAAACTGCCGGGCCTACCAGCGGGTTGGGTGAAGAAGATCGAATAATGTAGGAGCGGTTTTACACCCCGACTGGATAGTTTCTTCCCTTTGTCTCTGTGAAACTTCGGTTTGCCGCTGAGTAGGGTGCGCTCAGTGGTCAAAGGATTGGAGGATCACCACGGAATGCTCAGAATGGAGCAGGGCCGCAGCGGAAAGATTCAACTAGTCCGGCCAGATTCGGTAAACTTGTGACGAACTGAGTGCTTAGGTTCAGGAGAATTCAACCCCATCAGCTCGCTCCACGCTCCGTTTAACCGTTTGACGGTCCGTCCCCGTTGACGTCGACGCCCAGGTTGGCCCAGTTTCAGGAACTTCTCCTGTGGCCGAACCAAAAACCTCCGAGACTTTAGCTCCCGACCCGTCCCCGCGCCGCCGCCGCTGGGGTCGTATTATCCGGTATTGGGGGAGGGGACTGCTGAAATCCGTCACCCTTGATTGGTTTCCCGGGCGACGCCTGTTGCGCAAACCACCGAAGGCCACGTTGGCCGCCGACGCCCGGGCGGGCGTCAATGTCGCGCTGCTCGCCTTTCCGCAAAGCATCGCCTATTCGCTGATCGCCGGACTGCCCCCCCAATTCGGACTCATGAGCAGTGCGGTCGGCTCCGCCACCGGACCGTTCTTCAGCGGGTCTCGTTTCGTTGTGTTGGGTCCGACCAATGCCACTGCCATCCTCATGCTGACGGGTCTGGCTGCCACCGGCTTAGCGCCCGAAGACCGATTGGCCGCCGTGCCGCTCTTTGTAATCATGGTCGGGTTTTTTATGATCATCGGCGCCATCGCCCGGGCGTCCTTACTCATCAACTACATCTCCCGCACGGTCGTCACCGGCTACATCACCGCAGCCGCCGCGTTGATTTTTTCCAACCAGATCCAAAACGCCCTCGGGTTTAAGATCGGCGACGCCTCCACCTTTCTGGCCATCGTTTCCCAAACCATTCGAGCCCTCCCACAAACCCATTGGCCGGAGCTGGCCATGGCCGTCGGCACGCTTGCCTGCAATTTGGCGCTGCTCCGCTGGTGGCCCAAACTCCCCAACGTCGCCGTCACGTTGGTCATCATGGCCGGACTGGGTTTTGGGTTCCGCTTCATCGGCTGGGACATCGCCCACCTCAGTGGATTCTCCCTTGGCGACCTCGGTATGCTGCGAGGCAGTTTCGATTTTCAACTCGTTGGCGATCTTGCCGCTCCGGCCTTGGCGTTGGCATTTGTCTCCGTGCTTGAAGGCACCTCCATCGGTAAGACCCTAGCCTCCCGCCGTGGTCGTCGTATCGACGTCAATCAAGAGATGTATGCCATGGGCCTGTCCAATGTCGCCAGCGCGGTCTGTGGCGGGATGAACTCGTCCGGCTCACTCACGCGATCCGTGCTCAGTGACGCGTCGGGCGCCAAGTCTCCCCTCGCCGGAGTCTTGGCCGGCCTGTTCGTGCTCGTGCTGATGTTTTCGCTCGGCTTCACGATTCAATATATCCCCAAGGCCGCCCTCGCCGTGGTGGTCATGGGCATCGCGACCTCATTGTTCAATCGCCATAACATCCTGATGGCGTTGCGCACCACCACGTCGGACACCGTCGTGTTCACCATCACCTGCACCGCCGCCCTGCTGTTCACCATCGATCTCGCGATCTATCTCGGCGCCTTCACCTCCATCATGCTGTTCCTGCGCAAGGCGGGCACGCCGGAATTGGTCGAATACAACTTCAACCAAGAAGGCCAACTTGCCGAACTGCCGTCCCCCGCCCGCCGCACTGTTCCCGGCATCTCCATCATGCATGCCGAGGGCGATCTGTTCTTCGGCTCGACCGATATTTTTGATCAACAGATTCGCCAGATCATCAAAGATCCCAGTCTGAAGATTATCATTTTGCGTCTGAAAAACGCCCGCAACCTCGACGCCACCGCCGCCGCCGCGATCTCAGAACTGCACGAGTTCCTCGCCAAATCAAAACGCCATCTCCTCATCTCGGGGGCCGGGCGCGAAATCACCCGCGTGCTGCGCAACGCGGGGACCATCGATCAAATTGGGACCGAGAATTTTTTCCGCGAAGATCCCACCAACCCCACGCTTTCCACCCGCGACGCTCTTAAACGCGCCACCAAGATTCTCGGCCGACGGGATGCGGAAGTCCGCATCTTCGTCGACCAAAACAAACCGGAAAAGAAAAGCTGAGGCTTAGCCGGACTCATTCATTTGGAAAACCACGTCTATGAACGGAGTGAATGGCCTGACAACACACGAATAACACGAAAACTACATGACTTTTGTTGGTTTGGTTGGCGACATGAGCCTTCACCAATCGGTGCTTGAATCCGCCTACAAGTCGCATGGATTAATACGGACGTCTTTTGAGAAATAAACTTTAGCGCAACGTGTTCTGAGGTAGGGCGTGACCGCCCTCCGTCGTCCCGCTGAGCAGGGACTTTGGAGGACACGCTGGGCGCGCCGCAGGCTGATGGTCGATGAAGCCAGTGTCAGCGGCAAGGATGGCGAAG